>SKHU01000172.1 GCA_007116755.1 Alphaproteobacteria bacterium | reverse complement strand
CGGTACTCCTCTTGCGTAATGAACGGCTTATGCTCCTGCCCCGTCGCATGGACGGGAATCGTTTCCCCGATCTCTGCCGCGCCGTAAATCCGCCGCGTCACCGAAAGCGGGTGGCGTGTTTCGGTTTCCAGCACAACGCCTTCTATGCGGTAATGGGCAAACATACCGCGACTCTCCGGCGGAGGCTTGGCCTCCACGCGGTAACGCAACACCTCGCCTTCAATCACATCTTTGACAAGGCCGCCGAAATACGCGCCCAGATAAAATAAAAGCGCGGCGGCAAACAAAACCGTCAAATTAAGAAAATGGAACGTACTGCGTACAAAACGCATGCGCGCGTCATAGCGCTGCCAGAAACGGATCATGTCCTCCGCCGCTTTTGCAGATTGCTGTGCAAAAGCCTCGTGATCCTCCGCACGCTCAAGAAATTTCCGTGCGCCGCAATCATAGGCTTTGAATCCCGTGATACGTTCAAGATTTTCAAAAACGGTACGGAATGCCGCCAGCATCTCGTCCATCTGCGCAATAGTTTTCAGTCTGCGCACGGAAAAAAACGCCCTGACCGTTTCGTCTTCAAAGACAACAAAAACCGCATAGCTGCCGTCCGGCGGCAGCAGTTGCAGAGCGATATCGCGCGCGAATTTATCTTCCGCCTGTTCCTGCGTCAGGCCGAGCCGTGCAACGGCATCTTCCAGATAAGCGGCACGGTCTCTTTCGGCAGGGATAAATCCCGGCACGGCGGCAGAGAATGTTTCGGAAAATTTCAGATTTCGCCGTTCGACTTCTTCCGTATCTTCGGGCGGCTGATACAGTAGATTTCCGGCTGCGACACTGTCTTCTTCCTTTTCTCCGCCGACTTCCCGCAGAATCGAAGATGCCCGTGCCGCAGGCAGTGCCGGATCAAAAAATATAAGGGTTTTACCGATGGCATATGCGTCACTCACCGCAGCGGCTCCCGTCAGTTGTTTCGGTCTTCCATCCGGTAATTCTTAAGAAAACTGCCGAAAATATCCACTTCCGCTGCCATATCCAGAATGGTCTGCCGGTCCTGCAGCGTCACCTGCCCTGTGGACGGACGGGTTACGACGGCAAAAGCCGCCCCTTCCGGTGTTGCGCGCATCACATCCAGATAGCGGCTGCGCAGACGCGCCAGCGCCGCACTGTCATCGCCCATTTTATAAGCGACAGCCGCATTCAAAACCAATGCGCTGTCTTCCGCGCGCTTTTGATCGCTGCCCAGCACGTCCGGCGCAGGCAAAAGCGCCTGCAATACCGCTGCGGCCTGCGGCCAGTCGCGTTTTTGCCAGTGAATATCCGCCATCAACTGCTGCGCACCGGCGGAACGGATGCCTGAAAGCAGAGACACCGCTTCTTCTGTCATGCCAAGCTCCGATAGAGCCCGCGCCCTGAGAAGATTGCGGCGATCGATCAGGTCTTGCGGCAGATTTTCACGACCGCTGCGCTGAATAGCCGAAAGCGCCTCACGCGGTTTGCTATCCCGCAGGTAAATTGCGGCGAGTTTCGCCCCCATTTCGGCGATTTCCTGAGGATCGTCCAGATGTTCGGCCATCTGCTTTTCAAAAATTTCCGCCGCCTCTCTCAAAAGGTCGATTTCCACCAGAAATTCCGCATAATTTCTTTCTGCCAACACGCTGTCTTCGCCCGCCGGCATCAACTCCTTGAAGCTGTTAAAGACGGCCACAGCTTCAAAAGCAGGCAGTTTCCGCGCCTCGCCATCGACATAAAGCCGGCGGAAAATTTCCGCCATACCGGCAATCAGCGGTGCGCTGTCATGCAGAAACTCCTCGGACAAAATAACCGCACGGCGCATCTCCCTTAAACCCTGTACATAACGCCCCTCATCCATATGCAGTCTGGCAATCGCGTTCAGAACCTGAATTTCCAGACCGTCACCGCGCCAACCGTAGCGCAGCGTTTCCAGACGATCCCGTGCGTCATCTGCGGAAATGCGCCCGATCTCGCGCAAAAGCTGCACAATGGACAGGCTGGCCTTGACGTGAAACAACCTGTCGCGACCGCCGGCCACGCCGAACCATGTCTGCAACGCCCGCGCCGGCTCCCCCTCCTGACGATAGGCTTCCCCGCGCAAATACCGCATCGCTGCCGCATGATGCGGCTGCATGTGATCGGCCAGCGTTTCCAAAGCATTGATTAAATTGCGTGCCCGGACGGTATCGCCGAGACGCAGGGCGGATTCCGCCATATAAAGCATAAACGGCACGGAAAAACGCGGCGGATAGCGCAAAACGATCTCGTTATTGCGCGGGAACAGCTCTCCGGCCAGACGCCACTGCTCGGATGCCGCTGCGGCATAACCGCGCCACATCCGCGCCTCGGGATGCGCATCCAGTCCTGCGGCGGACAAATCAAGGATCGCCTCCCGGTAAAAACCGGCCAGCGCTTTAGCGCCGCCGCGCACGGCAAGGAAACCTGCATGATTTTCCAATGCCGGATTTTTACGCAGCGCCGCCCGTAACGCGGCGACCGCCTCATGTCCAAATCCGTTGGCAAAATACAGCAGCGCCATTTCCAGATAGACCGCAGCGGCTTCCTCATCCGTATCCGCATGCAGCAGCTTGCCCTCGATCAGCCTTTGGTTTTCATGCAGAAAACCGATACCGCCGCGCCGCCAGCTGTAAAAATCATACAGGCGACCGGCTTCCCGCTCATCGGCCGCGGCATCGAATTCCGTCACAGGCAGTTCGGCAATATCCTCTGTCATGACCAGACGACCCGGCTGCCGTGTAATCTCGATATAGCTGCTGCGCCGCTGCACTGTGACATCGTCGTCATACGGTTTAACGACCGCCCCCTGATAGGCCGGAAGCACGGCAAATTGCGGATAACGCGCAGAAATGGAAATTTCCGCAGGACGATCCGCTGTTGCGACATAAAGAGTTTCGCCGCTGGACGGCAGTCTCATTTGTAAAATACGCGACGCACCGGGCATAAAAATCTCCGCATGGGGGCGATGCCCCGCACGCACAACACGGCGCAAATTCCCCGACTGCATCCCTCCGCCGTCTTCAAGGTGACGCATCCTCAGCGATACGATCCATACCATTGATTCGTAATTTACTTCGGAAACCTCCGCCCCCTCCGGCATACGAAAACGATAGGCTGTGCCGCGCGGCAAAACAACCTCCTCGCCACGCCCCATCTGCCCGCGCAACGGGCCTGCAATCTGTGGCGGCACACTTCCCGCTTCACGATCCAGCACCAGCCATAAATCACCGAAACGTTCAAAAACGGCCAGAGAGGACGGCTCGATCGTCGTCAATGTCATGGTTGTATATTGCGGCGACAACGGCTCTCTTTCCACTGCAACAGGCGGCACGGCCTCCGCATCGGGTGCGCCGGAAACAGATGCCGTAAAAGCCGGCTCTGTTACAATTTCCTCTTCAGCAATATCCGCTTCCTCTTCCGCGAGAGCGTTTTCCGGTTCTTGCGTCTCCGGCTTTTTTTCAGGTTCATCAGCTTCCGTTGATTCTGTTTCCAAATCGGGTTCTACAGCAACCGGCGCAGCTTCGGCTGTCTCGGTGTGCGGCCGTCTTTCAGGAACGGCTTGCGGTCGCGGAGCCTCAGCCCGCCGCACTGCAGGCTGCGGCCGCATCGGTTCCTCACTGTAAAAATCGAATACGATTCTGTCCCCGATACGGTAGTCGCGGTGGCGAACGGCATCGGGCAGCAACAGCCTGATATGCGTTATTCCCGCGCGATCCGGCGGAGACGGAATATGCCGCCCCGCCTCAAGCCCGCGCAAAGATGCCGCGCGGAATTGTGTCTCGGGAATGTTCTGCCGGGTTTCCG
>SKHU01000290.1 GCA_007116755.1 Alphaproteobacteria bacterium | reverse complement strand
GTGATTTATTTGTAACGGCGCTGGTCGGGATTGTCACCGTCGGCGTAACCATCGCCTTTCGCGAACCGGAATTTGTTGCCGACGCATTTTCCATCGGCATGACGGGTGCTGCGGTGTTTCTGTTTTTCAGTATTGTCGATCTCAGCAATATGCGGCGCACCTTTCATCTGGACTTTAACGAAAAAGGCCTCCGTGAATTGTCAAAAGAAGTGCGGCGCAATCATGACAGCGATATTATCCTGTCTTCAATCCTGATTTTTCTTCTTCTGACGGCGTTTACCGGATTGCTTTGGTACAAACATTTTTAAAATTCATATCGGGCATCTTGCATAGGAAAAGATATGTCTTACAATAGATTTCCGTATTGGTTTTCATGCAGCGAAAGGGGATAGAAGTGGCCGTTATTCTGATGATGATTTCCGTGCTGGCATGGAGTGCCTATCCCGTTGTCGCCGCATGGGGAATTGAAAAAATAGCCATTTGGGATTTTATCTTCTGGACGCATGTCTTCAGTGTCGGATCGGCCTGGCTGATGCTCCAGCTCAGCCCTGCGGCGCGGCGGGTGAAATATCAGAAATTCTGGGAATACAGCCGCACCGTCAAGCTGCATCTGTTTTACAATATTGTTGCTTTTCTGGCCTCGCAGGTCTGTCTTCTGGGGTCTTTCTATTACATTTCCAAAGCCGGCGCGACCATCGCCTTTGAGACATGGCCGATTTTCACAATGTATGTCGCGCCGCTTTTGCTCAAAAAAACATGGGAGACAATCCCCAAGCGCGATTATATGTTCGCGGTGATCGCGCTGATCGGCGTGTGTTTTATTCTTTATCCTGAAATCGAAAATGAATTTTTTATCGGTGACGATATTACGCTGCTGCATTACGGCGCGATTGCGCTGCCTCTTATTGGCGGGTTTCTCATGGCGGTGGCGACATCTTTTAAAGCCAGTGCCGCGCATAAGGTCGAGGTGGACGGTCATCCGATTGTCTCGCTTTTGTCTCTGGTCTCGGCAATGGGGTGGTATTTTATCCCTGTCACCGGCGCTTTCGCGCTGTTCTGGCCGGGCAAGGAAAGCGTTTATACACCCGAGAATGTTGCGGCGATGGCCATTGTCGGGGTCGGTATTCTGACGATGGGCGGGTTGTTTTATACATGGGCGCTGTTGCGGGCTTCGCGCGCGAATATTACGGTATTGTGGTATTTTGTGCCGCTTTTCTCCGCAGTCTGGTTCTGGTGGACGGGCATTTCCGAAATCACCGATTATATCGTGATCGGCGCGATTTTGATTATCAGTTCCAATCTTTTGATTTCAACGCGCGCCGATAACAAACTGGCCTATATGACGACACTTGTCAGCCTTCTGGCCGTCGGGATTTATTGTTATTTTACCGAAGGCACCCGGATGGAGGAGGATTATTACGAGGCCATCGGTGTGCCGATCGTATTTTTTGTCATTCTGGTGGCGTTTACAATGGACAGGCTGATTCGCCGCGACCGGACGGAAGAAAATCTGGCCGTGGAAATCATGCATAAGATCATCCAGGATGACGGGATACCCTCCAAACATAAGAAAACCGTTATCAACCATATTATCGGCATGATGCGCAGCAATAACAGCAGCGAGATAAAAAAACATTATGATGATATTCTGAAGGTAAAATACAATTATTTGAAACCTGTCTCCGCCGATCTGGACAGGCTGGTTTTATCCAAAATGCAAAACAGCAATTTCGGGGATTTGTTTGTGACCGCGCTGGTCGGCGTGGTTACGGTTGGTGTAACCATTGCGTTCCGCGAGCCGGAATTTGTTGCCGATGCGTTTTCGGTCGGTATGACCGGAGCGGCGGTGTTCATTTTCTTCAGCATTGTCGATCTTAGCAATGCCCGCAGAACTTTTGTCCTGAATTATGATGAAAAAGGCGGGCGGAGTTTTTCAGATAAAACGGTGCGCGAGAATATCGGTGATATTGTTTTATCCTCGATATTGATTTTCCTGCTGCTGGTCGCGTTTGCCGGATTGTTCTGGCATAAACATTATTTTTGAGATGAGCTGCGGTCATAGCGCAGGCAGAAACGCGGGTCGCAGATTTCCTGCTGGTTTGGCAACTGGCCGCGGTTGATATGCATTTCCGAGCCGATAAAATATTCGGAGGTGAAGTAATCATACATGCCCTTGCCGGTAAAACCGAGCGCAACCACGAACATCACCGACCAGAAGGTCGTATGGATTTTATTGGCGCGGACGCTGCGGAGTTTCTGCATTCCGTCTGTCAGGGAAAGAACGATATAGGTGGCGGTGTAAAATACAAAACCGCTGGCAATCACCGGCATCATGAAAAGCTTATAGACGATCTCGAATGCATTCGAGGCGTTGTTGCTGAGCATCATGGTGGCCGCGCAGACAAACAGTCCGAGCAAACCTATAAACAGGGCGGTAAAAAAATTCGCAAGTGTTTTTGTAAAAGGCATCGTCTAAATTCCGGTATAAGATAATGAAAAGCAGTGCGTTTTATACCTGTATCCATTATAACATAATTAGGGTTAAAACTCATTAATTTGACTATATTAAGAATAATTGGAAAACAGAAAACGGGAAAGAGATTTATTTGTGTTTGCCGCATCCGTTCTGACATTATTTCCGGATATGTTTCCGGGGCCGTTGGGCGCAAGCCTGTCGGGCAAGGCGCTGGAAAAAGGGCTTTGGAAACTGTCTGTCACCGATATCCGCGATTTTGCCGAAGACGTGCATAAAACCGTTGATGATACGCCGTTCGGCGGCGGCGCGGGGATGGTGATGAAGCCGGATGTCGTCTCCAAAGCTTTGGAAAGCGTGCGCCCGCACGGGCGGATTGTGTTTTTGTCGCCGCGCGGCCGGAAACTGACGCAGGCGCTGGCGGCAGAGCTGGCGGGGCAAGAAAAACTGACGCTGCTTTGCGGCCGTTATGAAGGGCTGGACCAGCGCGTGATCGACCATTACGGTATGGAGGAAATCTCTGTCGGCGATTATGTGCTCTCGGGCGGGGAATTGGCGGCGATGGTGCTGCTGGATGCCTGTGTGCGTCTGATCCCCGGCGTGATGGGCAATGCGGAAACGGCGGAGGAGGAAAGCTTTGAAAACGGGCTTTTGGAATATCCGCATTATACGCGCCCCGCTTTGTGGACCACGCCGGACGGAGAGGTGCATGGCGTGCCGGAGATTCTCACCGGCGGCCATCATGCGAAAATCGCCGCATGGCGCAGGGAAAAATCCGAGGAGATAACGCGGGAAAGACGGCCCGATCTGTGGCAAAGCTATCTGGCGAAAAACACGGAAAAATCAAAATAACGCTTGTGTTTTTCCCATATTTTCGGTAAAACACACCGATTATAGTGCTGCCGGCGCAAAATTTCCGGCCAATAACAAAAAGGATGGGGTTAACCATATCCGCCAATGAAGAACAAAGTGAACCGCCGCGGCTTTCGGGCTTAGCGATTATCGGGTTCCGAAAAACAGGAATGGTGAAAGGATATAAGACCATGAACGAGATTGATAAATTTGAACAGCAGCAGATCGAAAAACTGACTGCGGAAAAGAAAATCCCCGAATTCAGCGCCGGTGATACGATTCGCGTCAATGTCCGCGTGATTGAAGGCGCGCGCGAGCGTATTCAGGCATATGAAGGCGTATGCATCGGCCGCAGCGGCGGCGGATTGAACCAGTCCTTTACGGTACGCAAAATCAGCTATGGTGAAGGTGTGGAGCGTGTCTTCCCGCTGTTCAGCCCGCGAATCGAATCGATCGAGCTGGTGCGCCGCGGTAACGTCCGCCGCGCGAAGCTGTATTATCTGCGCGAGCGTCGCGGCAAATCCGCACGTATTTCCGAG
>SKHU01000227.1 GCA_007116755.1 Alphaproteobacteria bacterium | reverse complement strand
ATCAGCGCGGCGGGCTTGTCCTTGGCCATTTTTGCCAATGCGCCTTTGGCGATGACATCGCGGTCTTCCGCCGGAACGCCGTCTTTTTTCGGCACAATATCCAGAAGTTCGACCTCAATACCGGCATTGGCCAGCTGGGCGGCAATACCCGACCCCATCACACCTGCGCCGATCACGACTGCTTTTTTAATTTCCATCTTAAAACCTCTTTCATTCAAAATCTGTTTTTGCCGAAAACGCGTGCGTCAGGGGCGCGGCGCGCGCCCCTTGGCGCAATTTACCGTTTGAACGGGTTCCAGCCTGTTTTGCGGCGCGGTGCCTTGACAGGCGCTTTTTTCTCCGCCTTCTCGACGGTTTTGGCCGGAGCCGGTTTCGGCTTGGATTTGTTATCATTGGACGGATTTTCAAGGATTGTCGCAATCCCCTGACCGCCGCCGATGCACATGGTGGACAGCGCATATTTTCCGCCGTCACGCTTGAGAATCTGCGCAGCCTTTCCGGTAATGCGCGCGCCCGAAGCCCCCAGCGGATGCCCCATGGCGATTGCGCCGCCGTCCTTATTGACCTTTTTCATGTCAATGCCCAGCTCTTTCAGGCAGGCCAGGCCCTGCGCGGCAAAGGCCTCGTTGATCTCGACAACGTCGATATCGCTGATATCGAGATTGGCGCGTTTCAGCGCCTTTTTCGTCGCTTCGACCGGCCCCATACCCATGGTTTCGGGGTCGCAGCCCGATACGGCGGTGGATTTGATGCGCGCCATAATCGGCAGGTTGTGTTTTTTGGCGAATTCTTCGGACACAACCAGAACGGCTGCTGCGCCGTCCGTCAACGGAGAAGACGTTCCCGCCGTCACCGTGCCGCCTGCTTTCGCATCCTTGAACGCGGTTTTCAGTCCGGCCAGCGTCTCTTTGCTTGTGCCGGGACGGATACAGCCGTCGCGGCTGACTTTGCTGCCGTCTTTTTTGGTAATCTCGATAATCTCCTCGCGGAACAGACCGGCCACATCAGCTTTGGCTGCTTTTTCATGTGAAGATACGGCCATCTCCTCCTGCGCGTCGCGATCTACGCCGAATTTCTCGGCGACGATTTCCGCCGTTTCGCCCATACCCATATAAACGCCGGGGCGCTGTTCATAAATATCGGGATTGGGCGCGATGTTAAATCCGCCCATCGGCATACGCGACATTGATTCGACGCCAGCCGCGACCACCGCATCGGCCGAACCGAGCGCGATCATTCCCGCCGCATCGTGAATCGCCTGCATGGACGAGCCGCAGAAACGGTTGACCGTTACGCCCGCGGTTTCCTTCGGCAGGTCGGTCAGAAAATTCACCGCACGGCCGATATTCATGCCCTGCTCGCCTTCGGGGAAGGCCGTGCCCAGCTTGACATCCTCGATCAGTTTCGGATCGACACCCGTCTTGTTCAAAAGTCCCTGAATGGTCTGTGCGACCAGATCATCGGGGCGCACATCCTTCAGCTCGCCCTTGCCCGCAGGCGTAAAAGGCGAACGCACATAACCGACAATAACAGCCTGACGGCTTTCCGGTACGGCGTTTTTAACGGTTTTCGGTTTTGCTGCTGCTTTTCTGGTTTTCTTCTCGGACATGGTGTGTGCCTACCTTTCTTCTAAAATTATAAAACCGGTTTGGAATTCTGGCTGTTGCTGCTTGCGGAAGATTCGCAATCCAGTAACCATATAAATTTGATATATCCCTGTTTCCTAAAGCCATAAATACTTAACACAGGGCACGAATACTGTAAAGGCAAAGATTTTTACGGTAAAACCTTGATAAATAATATTTTTCTAAAGAATTTTTCATAGAAAATGCACATAATAGGCCCTAAAATACGACATAAAATAACGTTTCGGCATATCTAATAGTAATATTAGAATAAAAACTTGACATATTACGCACCGGAAATTATAATATTTTTGATAGTTTTTGGGAAATGTGATATTGAAACGGGCATATTATTTTTTTATCAACGGTTTTAAGGACGGTATTCTTTAGATGCGGAACGCCCTGAAGCGTAATATAAAACACGGAAAAACACTAATTCCCGCCTTTCTGCTGGCGGCCGGCGCGGCCTCTCCGGCGCTGGGGCAATCACATTACCACCCCGAAAAGACCGAAATCGATAACGACATGCGGCAAAGCGCTGCCGCTTTTGCGGAAAATTACCGCCTGCCCGATCTGTCTGCATTGCGCGCGAACGGCAGTTGTACAAATACGGGCGTGGACACGCCGGTTATCAAACTGGTCACAGATTGGCGCACGCCGGTATATGACCGTTATAGCAGCACAATCGCCGATCTGACCGAACAGTTCAGCAGCAATGGAGAACCTCTCGATCCGAACACACGCGTTCTGGGGCTGAATTCTCCAAGACTGAATTACACCGCATCGCTGCACAGCGAAATGCGCACACCGGCCGGCGGCGCGCCCTGCCTGACTGTCACGGAAGTCACGGTCAACGTGACATTGCTGCAGGATATCAAAATCGCCTCCGACCTGCTCGATCACAGCTGTTATGCGGAATCCGTCAAAACACATGAAGACCTTCATGCCATATTCAATACCAAAGCCATGAAAAACTTCGCGCCGCTGATCGAACGCTTTGGCAGGGATATGGGACGTGAAATGACCGGAACCGCCGTCCCTGACGGCAAGACCGCAACAGATGTCGCTACGGAAATGAGCCATACTTTCCTGCAAATGGTTGGCGATATCCTTAACGGCGCGCTGGACGCTGCGCAGGAAAAGCACGATATTCTCGACGATCCGGCCAACAGCACGCTTGAAATGCAGCACAGAGAGCGGCAATGCGGTTACAGACTGCCGCTTTCCTGATTCTCCTCCCCGTTATGTCAAAATTATTGTTTTGACAATATGTTAAAATAATGATATAAATCTCACCGGATTTCCCTTTATCGGGAATCATATCGTAAAGCCGCTATGATTCCCGTGTTTATCAAGGGTATTTCGCACGACATTAAGGGTTTTTTAGCGTTATTGTTTTACATTGGAGACGGGGAAATATATAACACTGAAAAACGTTTTTTTTGCGGATCGAAAAGACGCGCACAAAAAGCAGAGTGCATGCAAAGTTAAAGCAGTAAAAAACTGAGAAAGACACCAGGCAAGGGGTAAATATTTCATGGGCACCGATAATAATATCCATAACAGCGTTCATACGGAAAGCCAAAAAATTGCGGTTTTTGGAAAACCGGAATCCGGCACGACAATTCACAGCGAAATCGGCGGTGCGGAACAGGTTTTTCTGGGTTTTTCCCCTGCAGATATCGCAAAAATATCCGTCAATACAGACGGCGCATTGCAAATCGGCTTTAAAGACGGCGGAACGCTGGCAATCACCGATTACGCCGCAACACTCGGCGGAGAAAATCCGCCGAACGTTCAGCTGACCGGCGGCGAGACCGTTGACCTCAGCATGTTAATGTCCAGCCTGTCTTCGGCTGTGACGATGGAAATGTCCGATGCCGCCGATGAGATGAGCGCAATTGAAACCGCTGCCGGCGATACGGCCGTTGCAGAAGAAACAACTGCGGAAGAGGTAAAAGAAAGCGACGTTGTAACGGAAAAGAGTGTCGCGGATGCACAAATGGAAACGCTTGACGCGCAAGGCGTGATCGATGCGACGGATCTGGCCTATCAGGCACCCGAATCCGAAACGCAGGAGGTTATCAAAAAGCCGGGCGCGGGCGAGAAAACCGTCTTCCAGATGGAAAGCGGCAAAACCTATACGCTTGATTTCGGTATCGACGCACCCAGCGATGCGGCTGTGATCAACAATAATCTGATCATCAGCTTCGGCGATGGCGGCCAGATTCTTATTCCCAATTACGGCGCGGTTTCCGACAGTTCAACACTGGAACTGCCCGACGGTACGCCCGTCAAGGTTTCGGAATT
>SKHU01000226.1 GCA_007116755.1 Alphaproteobacteria bacterium | reverse complement strand
TGCCTTCGACCTCAAAATGATAGCTGCGGTCCTGATGGGTTTTGTTAAGAATTTTAATATCGTATCCGTTGCGGATGCTGCCGTCGGCCATCAGGACGAAAAGCGGGTTGCGGTCGTGCGCCACATGGATTTCAACCGGCGCACGATAGATCAGGCCGAGGATTACAGCACCGGCCAACACGGAAAGCAGTCCCGCATACCACCATGTGCGCGGACGGAAAAAATGCGCAATGCCAAGCTTTCTTTCATCGCGCATATGCCGCGCCGTATCATAACGGATCAGGCCGCGCGGCCTTTCAACTTTGTCCATGATGTTGTTGCAGGCATCCACGCATAATCCGCAGGCAATACATTCCATCTGCAGCCCGTCGCGAATATCGATTCCGACAGGGCAGACATTGACGCATTGCTTGCAATCGATGCAGTCGCCGCGCCCCTCCCAACTTTCCCCTTTTTTATGGGAGCCACGGGGTTCGCCGCGTTTTTCGTCATAGCTTATAATCAGCGTACCTTCGTCAAACATGGCCGATTGAAACCGCGCATAGGGGCACATATAGATGCAGACCTGCTCGCGTGCAAAACCCGCCATCAGATAGGTGGAAAACGTTAAGGCCAGTATCCAGCCGCCGACATACCATGACAAATCTAAATGAATGATATTGTCCCACAAAGTCGGCGCATCATTGAAATAAAACACCCATGCTCCGCCGGTACACAAACCGATCACAAGCCATATGGCGTGCGTCAGGCCTTTTTTCCGGATTTTCTCCAAAGACAGCGGCGCATTGTCCAGCCGCATTCGGGCGTTGCGGTCGCCCTGCACCAGACGTTCGACCCAGACGAACAGATCCGTCCAGACGGTTTGCGGACAAGCGTAACCGCACCAGATTCGCCCGAACAGCGCCGTTGCCGCAAACAGCATCAATGCCGCAAAAATCAGAATTGCCGTCAGGTAATAGACTTCCTGCGGCCAGATTTCGATGAAAAAGAAATAGGCGCGGCGTCCGGGCATATCGATCAACACCGCCTGATCTGGCGCATGCGGCCCGCGATCCCAGCGCAGCCACGGCACACCGTAATAAATGCCGAGCAGGATGGCCATTGCCAGCCATTTCAGCTTGCGGTAACGTCCCCAAACGCGCTGCGGGTATATGCGCTTTTGCTTTTCGAAATAGGTGATTTTTTCAGGATTTTGCGCGTCATTCATTCTCCACCGCCCAGAGAGTGCACATAAAGGGTCAACTGCCTGATCCTGTCCTCGCTCAAAATGCCGTCCCAATGCGGCATCACACCGTTACGGGAATGATAGATCACGGAATAGACCGCATCGCGGCTGCTGCCGTAAAGCCAGATCGCATCAGCCAGATCGGGAGCACCGACGCTGCGGTCGCCGCGCCCGTCCATGCCGTGGCAGGAGGCGCATTGCTCGCGGTATATTTCCGCACCGCGCAGATTTTCTGCGGCAAGCCCCGACAGCGAAAGCACGTAATCGGTTACATCCAGAATCTCCTGCCGGTTCAAAATACCGTCCGCACCAAAGGCGGGCATTTCGGAATAACGGGTTTCATTATGCTCGGAGCGGATACCGTATTTGATGCTTTCATATATATCCTCTAAACTGCCGCCCCATATCCATGCATCATCGTTCAAATTCGGATAATGCGACATACCGGCGGCATCAATGCCGTGGCAGGCTGCGCAATTGTCCTTAAAGGCAGATGCGCCGCCCGCCAGAGCAAAACGGTAAAGCTCTTCATGTTCGGCGATCCCGTCCAGCGGCATGGCACGGAAGGCCTCCAGATAGGCCTGCTGTCGCTGCAGAATTTCGGCCTGCTGTTCCTTAAGCTGTTTGTGCTGTGTCCAGCCGTACAGCCCTTCCGTATGGCCGGATAGAGTCGGCCATGACGGATACATCACCCAGTACCAGATCGACCAGATGACGGTCAGAAGAAAAATCCACAGCCACCAGCGCGGCGCGGGATTGTTCAATTCCTTCAACCCGTCCCATTCATGGCCGGTTGTTTCCACGCCGGAATGTTTGTCGATTTCCGGACCGGTGCGGGAGGCTTTTTCCGTTTTGTCAGTCTTTTTTTTCATCATCCTGATCCTCTTTAAACGGAATTTTGCCGTAGCTTTCAAATTTTTCCTTGTTGCGCGGATGATACAGCCAGAACAAAATCGCTATAAATACTGCAAAAAAAATCAACAGCAGCAAAGACGGCAGAAACGCATCGGCACCGGCAAAAAAACGTGACATTTTTTACTGCGCCTCCTGATAGGTTTTAAAATCGACCAGCGTTCCCAACACCTGCATATAGGCAATCAGCGCATCCAGTTCCGTTGTCTTGTTCGGGTTGCCGTCAAAATCGCGGATATTGACGTTATCACCATAGCGGCTGCGCAATGCGTCCGCCTCATACGGGTCGTTGCTGGCCTGTGTCATGGCATCCCAATAAGCGTTTTCGATCATCTCGTCGGTATAGGGAACCCCGATCCTTTGCAGCGCGCGCATATGACGGTCAATATCATGCAGCCTTGCGCCGCGCCGCGCCAGAAATGCATAAGCGGGCATAATCGATTCCGGAACAACGGAACGCGGATCAATCATATGCGCCACATGCCAGTCATCGGAATATTTTCCGCCAATCCGTGCCAGATCAGGGCCTGTGCGTTTCGATCCCCATTGAAACGGATGATCGTACATGCTTTCCGCTGCGATGGAATAGTGGCCGTAACGCTCGACCTCGTCGCGCAGAGGGCGAATCTGCTGGCTGTGGCAGGTATAACAGCCCTCGCGGATATAAATCGACTTTCCTGCCAGTTCCAGCGGAGTATAGGGACGCATGCCCTCGACTTTTTCGATTGTGGTTTCCACACGAAACAGCGGCACGATCTCGACCAGCCCGCCGATGGAAACAACGATAACCGTCAGAAACAGCAACAGAAAGGAATTGCGCTCAATTTTGCCGTGTTTATCAAGCATGTGCCGCCCCCTTTACATCCTGCGGCGCATCAGCCGGTTCCGGCGCGGTCGCGGTGCGGTAAAGATTATAGGTCATGATCAACGCGCCCGTCAGGAACAGCACACCGCCGATCGCACGGATCAGGTAATAAGGCTGCAATGCCGTCACGGTTTCATTAAAGGAATAGGTCAAAAAGCCCATATCGTCATAAGACCGCCACATCAGCCCCTGCATAATACCGGCCACCCACATCGCGCTGATATACAGCACGATACCGACTGTTGCGACCCAAAGATGGATATTGGCCAGCTTCAATGAGTACAGCGGCCTGTTCCACAGTTTCGGTACCAGATAATACAGCGCTCCGAATGTAATAAATGCATTCCATCCCAGGCCGCCGGAATGAACATGTCCGATCGTCCAGTCCGTATAATGGCTGAGCGCATTGACGGTCTTGATCGACATCAGCGGCCCTTCGAATGTTGCCATACCGTAGAAAGCGAGAGAAATCACCATAAAGCGCAATACGGGATCCTCCCGCAATTTGTGCCACGCCCCCGACAGCGTCATGATTCCGTTGATCATGCCGCCCCATGACGGCATCCACAGCATAATCGAAAATGTCATCCCCAATGTCTGCGCCCAGTCGGGCAGCGCCGTATAATGCAAATGATGCGGCCCCGCCCAGATATAAATGAAAATCAGCGACCAGAAATGCAAAATGGACAGCCGGTAGGAATAGACGGGACGGTTCGCCTGTTTGGGAATAAAGTAATACATGATCCCCAAAAATCCTGCGGTCAGAAAAAATCCGACGGCATTATGGCCGTACCACCACTGGATCAGGGCGCTTTGTACGCCGCCCCATAGCGGATAGCTTTTGGTCTCGAAAAGACCTATGGGGATGGAAATATTATTCACCAGATGCAAAATCGCCACCGTAACGATGAAAGACAGGAAAAACCAGTTGGCGACATA
>SKHU01000021.1 GCA_007116755.1 Alphaproteobacteria bacterium | reverse complement strand
CTGATCAGATTGTAATGGCTGTCCTGCCCCTTGTCGTAAAGCGGTGCGCGTTTTTGCAAAATCTTCATCAACTCTGCGCGTTCAAATTCTTTGTCTGTTTTCAGGGAAAACAGATGTTCGGCCATATTCAGCAAAAAACGGCCGTCGCCATCGGCCATGTTCAGAAGATGCGTTCGCGATTCTTGCGTCAGGGGCAGTTTTCGCTCTTCATGGGTTTCGGCGCGGCTAAGAATTTTCTCCAGCGCCGCATCATCCAGCCGTTTCAGCACCAGTACCTGACAACGCGATAGCAGCGCTGCGTTCAGTTCAAAAGACGGGTTTTCCGTTGTTGCGCCGACAAGCACGATCGTGCCGTCCTCGACATAGGGCAGAAACGCATCCTGCTGT
Organism: Alphaproteobacteria bacterium; assembly: GCA_007116755.1. Taxonomy (GTDB): domain Bacteria; phylum Pseudomonadota; class Alphaproteobacteria; order Micavibrionales; family CSBR16-224; genus CSBR16-224. The sequence goes on along the minus strand of SKHU01000021.1, from coordinate 3,562 downwards.
GATTTGTTGAACCGGTGGATTTCATCGACGAACAGCAATGTGCCTTTGCCTGTTTCACGGCGTGCGCGTGCTTCGGCAAAGATTTTCTTCAGATCGGCAATACCGGAGAATATGGCCGAAAGCGGTACGAAGTCCAGATCAACATGCCCGGCCAAAAGGCGCGCCAGCGTAGTTTTGCCGCAACCCGGCGGCCCCCAGAGGATCATCGAAGGGCATCCTGTTCCTGTCAGCACGCCCGATAACGGCCCGTCTTCCGCCAGAAGATGATCCTGACCGACCACATCCTCCAGCCTGCGCGGACGCAGACGCTCGGCAAGCGGCGCGGTGACATCATGCGACAGATCGCTGGCTTCAAACAGGTTTTGACTCATAATCCGCATAGTATCATGCGGCGGGAAGGAGACAATAAAAAACAGCCGCAGAAGTTGACATAATCATAAATCTGGTATAGGGTGCTTTTTTATGGTGGTGGTATATTTTTAGGGAGGTGAAAAATGGCAAATTTGAAATGGAAGCTGAAACGCGCGTTTTTGAATGTGGCGGCACCGTTCAGCAGAGAGGCGGAGCGGGAAGGTGCGCGCATGGATGCGCGGGAAATGTTTGAAATGGCTCGCGCCTATGCGGCGGAGCGGCCGCAAGCCTGTGAAATAGCTCTGGGAATAACACAAGACTGTCTGAAACTGGCGGGAGAAGATACGGAAACAGACAAGCCCTATCAGGATATTTTAGAAATCGCCGGTGGCAAAACGACATTTGACGCGATGTTAAAAAATGCGCAAGAAGACGGTAAAAAGCAATATGAGGAAGTCCTGCAAAGATTTAAACGGGGGCGTAAACCGCAGGCGCAAAGTCCCGGCCTTTCAGAATTTTGAACGCTTATAAGCAGAATCCGCCCTGATGGGCGGATTTGCTGTTTTTTGCTTGACCTTTTTGGCATATTTCGGCTATTGTCCGCCTATTCCCGAGAAAGCGGGTGAATCGGGCACCGGGCATCCCCCTTAAATATATGAGGATAAGGATATTAGGCCAGAGGTTCACCACGCCGCCGGAAAACCGGACGGACTATCGGGACAATTAAAAACAATTATTTAGGAGTAAACGCTTATGAGTGAAAAACGCCCGAAGTCAAAATACAAGATTGACCGCCGCCTTGGCTGCAATCTGTGGGGACGCCCGAAAAGCCCCTTCAACAAACGCGAATACGGCCCCGGCCAGCACGGCATGCGCCGTAAAAAGCCGACCGATTACGGAACGCAGCTGTTCGCAAAACAGAAATTAAAAGGTTATTACGGCAATATCGGCGAAAAACGCTTCCGCCGCTATTACGATGAGGCCAGCCGCCGCAAAGGCGATACCAGTGCCAATCTGATCGAGCTTCTCGAGCGCCGTCTAGACGCGGTCGTGTACCGCATGAAATTCGTACCGACGGTTTTTGCCGCACGCCAGTTTGTCAATCACTGCCATGTGCTGGTGAACGGCAAGCGTGTCAATATTCCGTCTTATTCCGTCAGTGACGGCGACATTATCGAGGTGCGTGAAAAATCACGCCAGATGCCGCTGGTGCTGCAGGCGATCGATTCGTCTGAGCGCGACGTACCGGAATATCTGGATGTCGATCACAAGGCGATGAAGGGGAAATTCGTACGCGCCCCGTCTTTCGATGAAGTGCCGTATCCGACGCATATGGAGCCGCATCTCGTGATCGAATTCTATTCGCGTTAAAGCAGCGTATCGACAGAATTTTACGAAAGCCGCCGGAAATGTGTTTCCGGCGGCTTTTTCTTGTGCGGCGCATCTTGCCTTTTAGGCGCAAATTGCCGACAATGGAGCAAGGAAAAGGGTGCTGCAAAGTCATGATTACTGTCAAAAATATGAATTTTGAATATTCCGGAACGCCGGTGTTGCACGATATCGATCTGCATGTGCAAAAAGGGGCGGTGACGGCGATGGTCGGGCCGAACGGCGCGGGCAAGACAACGCTGCTGCGTTGCATTTCCGGTCTGGAAATGCCGGTTTCCGGCACGGTGACGGTGGACGGATTTGATGTGATAGAACATCCGCGCGCCGTGCATATGCGCACCGGTTATCTTTCGGATTTTTTCGGCCTGTACAACGATTTGACCGTGCGGCAGAATTTGATCTATATGGCTTGGTGTCACAAGCTTAATCCCGAAACTTTGGAATTACGGGTTTTAACGGTTGCCGAACAGGTCGGGCTGGTCGAGAGACTGGACCAGCGTGCAGGAGAGTTGTCGCGCGGCTATCGCCAGCGTCTGGGCATCGGCATGACGATTTTACACGAGCCGAAACTGCTTTTGCTGGATGAGCCGGCATCGGGCATGGATCCGGAATCGCGCATCGGCTTTTCCGATCTTATTCTGACCCTCAGGGAAGAGGGATATACAATGGTCGTGTCCTCCCACATTCTGGCGGAGCTCGAAGATTACTGTACCGACATGCTGGTGATGCGCGATGGCAGGATTGTCGAGCATGTCTATTTGTCCGAGCATCTCAGTCGCGATAAAAACAAGCTTTTGATGATCGGCATTACAGGGCTTTCGGAAAAACATATCAAAACGCTCAAAGAGGACAAGGCAATCAGTGATGTCAAGAAAGGCGACGGCGATGTTGTGATGTGCCGGACATCGGCTTCGCCGGAAGAGCTGAGCCGGCTGCTGAAGAGATTGCTGCAGAAAAAACTGCCCGTTTATCAATTTGCCGTGCAGCAAAAATCATTGCAGAAAGCCTATATGGAACTGGCTGAAACAGCCGGACTGCAAAAGAAAAGGGGTGGATAATGCTGCTTTTTTCCAATCCTGAAATCCGCCGTTATCTGTGGTCTGAGTTTACACTGTTGCGATTGATCGCCGTGCCGGCAGCGCTGCTTGCCATGTTTCTGGTCGGCCTTTTAAAAGCGGGTGCGCCCAGCACACATTTTTTGCTGACCGTTTTTGCGCTGGTCGTGATTTATCGCGGCACGGTGGTGGCGGGGCGCGCATTCCGTGAAGAGGTGCGCAATAAAACATGGGATTTTCAACGCACATCGTCGATTTCCCCCCTGCAACTCGCAATTGGAAAAGTGCTGGGGTCGACATCCTATATCTGGTATTGCGGGTTCTGGATCTATTTCGCCGCATGGTATGCGGGCGGATTAAATGTTGAAAACTTTAACGTGATCGGATCGGCTCTAATTGCAGCGGGTATTATCGGCCATTTGACGGCATTTGCCCATAATGTGGCGTTCCAGAAATTTTCCTCTTTAATCGGTATTTGTGCGGCGGCTGTTACGTATTGGGCGGTTACGCGAATGTTGGGGGCGGGGGTGGATGAGGTCTTATGGTACACGTTTTCTTTTTCGCGTAGCGCGTTTTATTTTTTTAGCGTTGTATTTTTCAGCGCGTGGGTTTTCCGCGCAGGGGTCTGTATGCTGCGTTGGCAGATGCAGTACCGGAACCTGCCGCTGGACTGGGGGCTGTTTGTCGTGACGTTCGGCGCGTATTTTGCCGGTTTCTTTTATGAGGCGTGGGCGCAGTATTTTGCCGTTTATATATCCATGCTGTTT
>SKHU01000297.1 GCA_007116755.1 Alphaproteobacteria bacterium | reverse complement strand
CGGCCGTGCAAAGCTATGCACGCGCATTTCCGGAAATTTTCGTACATGCATCAGGTGCCAGAATTAGAACGCGTGAGGGGCGTGAATATATTGATTTTCTCGCGGGAGCCGGCAGCCTGAATTACGGCCACAACAACCCGCATTTGCAGGAAGCGCTGATTGACTATATCCAAAGCGGCGGCATCACCCACAGCCTTGACTTTCACACTGAAGCCAAGGAGGATTTTCTGCATACGTTTCGTGATCTGATCCTGAAGCCGCGCGGAATGGAATATGTCGTACAGTTTACGGGACCGACGGGAGCGAATGCTGTTGAGGCGGCATTAAAAATCGCCCGCAAGATCAAGAACCGCACGCAAATCATTGCCTTTACGAACGGATTTCATGGCGTGACAACCGGCGCACTTGCCGCAACCGGCAATGCATATCACCGCGGCGGCGCAGGAATGCCGCTATCGGGCGTGATCCGGATGCCTTATGAGGGGTATATGGAGGATATGGATACGATTGCGTATATGGAGCGTCTGTTGTCCGATGCCAGCAGCGGCATTGATTTGCCCGCTGCGGTTCTTGTCGAAGCCGTACAGGGCGAAGGCGGCCTGACGGCGGCAAGCGCGACATGGTTGCGTGCCTTGCAGAAGCTGTGCCGCAAATATGATATGCTGCTGATTGTCGACGATATTCAGGCAGGGTGCGGCCGCACGGGAAGCTTCTTCAGCTTTGAAGGTATAGGAATCAGCCCCGATATTATCACGCTGTCAAAATCGCTGAGCGGTTACGGCCTGCCTTTCGCGGTCACGCTGTTCAAACCGGAACACGACCAATGGAAACCCGGAGAACATAACGGAACTTTCCGCGGCAACAACCACGCTTTTGTAACGGCAACAGCCGCATTGCGCCGCTATTGGCACAATGACAGTTTTGCCAAAGCGGTAAAGCGCAAGGGTGATCTGGTCGCTGCCCGCATTTCAGAGATTATTTCCGCCTATCCGGAAGGATTTCTTTCACCGCGGGGACGGGGTATGATGCGCGGTATTGTTTGCCCGAACGGAGACATTGCCGGAGATATCACCAAATATGCTTTTGAAAAAGGGCTGATCGTTGAAACAAGCGGTGCCGACGGCGAGGTTGTCAAATGCCTCTGCCCCCTGACGATTTCCGAGGAGGATTTGCAAAAGGGCTGGGATATTCTTGAATCCGGTTTCCATCAGATATTGGAAGAACAAATACCGAATCGGTCACAAAAAGCCGCATAACCTTGACGGAGCTATAAGAATATAAAGTTCAACCGTTTATACCATGAAAGATGAAGGAGACAAAACGATGATTGTCAGAAGATTGGAAGATGCCCGCAAAAGCGAGCGCCGCGTTACTGCCGAAAACTGGGAGAGTGTACGCTTGCTGCTGGCCGAGGATAATATGGGATTTTCCTTCCATATCACAACGATTTATGCCGGAACGGAAACAGAGATATGGTACCGGAACCATCTGGAATCTGTCTTTTGTATTTCCGGAGACGGCGAAGTCGAAACCTGTGAGGACGGGAAAATTCACCCCATAAATCCGGGAACAGTCTATATCCTCGACAAGCATGACAAACACATTCTGCGCGGCGGAAAAGAAGATATGGTTTTGGCGTGCGTTTTCAATCCGCCGCTTCACGGGCGGGAAGTGCATGATGAAAACGGCGTATACCCCCTGCCGGAAGATGCACAGGCACAACAGCCCGAAGCTGTCGCCGGAAGCGGATAGAAAATCAAAGGAGGATAAAATGCGTACGCGCACACATACGGTCGAAAAAATCGGCGGCACATCAATGGCCGATACACAGGCTGTGATGGACAATGTTTTGATCGGCGGACGAACGGGAGACGCGTTATACAATCGTATTTTCGTGGTTTCGGCCTATGCCGGCATTACGGATATGCTTTTGGAGCATAAAAAAACCCGTAAACCGGGGGTCTTTGCACTGTTCAGCGGAACGGACAGCGAATGGGCCTGGAGTGATGCCGTCAGCAAAGTCTGCACTGAAATGCGCAGGATTAACGCGGAAATCTTCGTGGACAAAACGGACAGAGCCGAAGCCGACCGTTTTGTACGCGAACGTATCGAAGGCGTACGCAGCTGTCTGATTGATCTGAACCGCTTGTGCTCCTACGGTCATTTCAAGCTTCAGACACATTTGAAAACAGTACGTGAAATGCTGAGCGCTGTCGGCGAAGCGCACAGCGCTTTCAATACAACGCTGCTTTTGCAGAAATGTGGTGTCAATGCACAGTTTATTGATTTGACAGGCTGGCGCGATATGGAGCACCTTGACCTGGACGCACATATCAGGAAAGTCTTTGACGGTATTGATTTGTCACAAACATTGCCGATTGTAACCGGTTATACACAATGCAACGAGGGGATCGTCAATATTTATGATCGCGGCTATACGGAGATTACATTCAGCCGCATTGCCGTTTTGACGGGCGCACGCGAAGCCATTATCCACAAGGAATACCATCTGAGCAGTGCTGATCCGGCCGTTATATCCGAGGACCGCATCTATCCCATCGGCAAAACCAATTACGATGTCGCCGACCAGCTTTCCAATCTGGGAATGGAAGCCGTACATCCGCGTGCGGCAAAGGGGTTGCGGCAGGCGAAAATTCCGTTACGCGTACGCAATACTTTTGAACGCGATCATGAAGGAACACTGATTGAAAACGGCTATCGCAGCAAAGAACCTTGCGTTGAGATTATCGCCGGACGGCGCGGCGTTTATGCGGTTGAGTTTTTTGATCAGGATATGGTCGGTGCAACCGGATATGACGAGGAAATTCTCAAGGGCGTGCGCAAGAACGGTTTGAAAAGCATAGTGAAGGACTATAACGCCAATACCATCACTTATTATCTTTCCGGCCCCTTGCAGCAGGTCAAGCGGCTGACGGCCGGATTGCAAAAACAATTTCCCAACGCCAAAATCAATATTCATAAAGTGGCCATCGTTGCGGCGATCGGCAGCGATATGAACAAATCCGGCCTTTTGGCTGAAGCGCTGGACGCGCTGGAGACGGCACGCATCGGGTTTCGTGCGGCACACCAGACAATGCGTCTGGCCGATATCCAGTTTGTCATTTATGAAGATGATTACGAGAAGGCCGTCAATGCGCTGCATCGCGCCCTGATCGAACCGAATGTCAAGGGCGACAGAATTGCTCCCGCAGCCTGAGTTTATACGGTTATTCCGGTTTTATTTTTTTGTCGGCGGCCAGTTCACGAAACAAAATCCAGATCATCGCATAGATCAGAAAGGTGAAGGGCAGAGCCGATAATACGGCACCGGCCTGTAATCCGCGCAATCCTCCCGTCGCAATCAGCGTCAGGCAGATTGCGGCCAGCAACCCGCCCCAGATCAACCGTTTTGCCAAAGGCGGGTTGATACTGCCGCGGTCAGTCATTTGCGCAATAATATAGGTTGCAGAATCGGCAGAGGTGACCAGAAAAATAAAAATCAGGATCAACCCCAGAACAGACAGTATCTGAGGCAGCGGCAAAACCGCGAAAAGTTTGAATAACGCCGTTGTCATGTTTTCATCTGTGGCGGCAGCCAGCCCCGCCCCTGCCGTCATATCCATATACAGTGCCGTCGTGCCGAAAATACCGATCCAAAGACAGGCCAAAAGAGGCGGCATAACCAATACGCCGAAAATATATTCGCGGATCGTACGCCCTTTGGAAATGCGGGCAATGAATGCGCCGACGAAAGGCGACCAGGCAATCACCCACGCCCAGTAAAAAACCGTCCATTCCCGCGCCCATGTCGAACCTTCAAAAACGGCGGTTTGCATCCCCATGACAAAGAAATTCTGCAGGTAATCACCGATACCCTGCACAATGCTTTCAAGAATAACGCGTGTCGGACCGGCAATCAGAACGAAAAGCATCAACCCCAGCGCCAGCGCCAGATTGAATGT
>SKHU01000124.1 GCA_007116755.1 Alphaproteobacteria bacterium | reverse complement strand
CGCCGCCGCCTTCACTGTAAATCCGGCTGACAAAATTACGGTCTCCGTTGGCGTTTTCTATTTCATGCGGACTGGCTCCGGCCAGAGGAATGCGCGATCCGGTTTCCGTAAATGCGCCCAGACCGTTGCGTCCGTGGCTGACCAGCACCATTGCGGGAACGGTTACATTGTCATTCGCCGGATTGAACGCCGGATCCTCGACGACCTCGTTGACATCGTCATAATCGGACGAACTGCGCGTAAACGGCCAGATCGGCGTGCCGCCGGCGCCGTCCAGAATGACAATATCCGTCGTAAGAAAAGCAGCCTTGAACGCGGCATGTGCCACAAGCGTTTAGATATGCCGGAGCCGCAATGAAATTAATAGCCTTGAACCTGCCGCGTGATTTTGATGAAGATGCTTTGGCAAAATTATTCAAAGCTTATGGCAATATCAAAGCCTGCAATCTGGTTATGGATGACAAGACCGGGCGATCAAAAGGTTTCGGCTTTGTAGATATGGCGCTGGAACATGAAGGGCTGGTTGCTATTCAGGAGCTGCATCACAGCATGATAAGAAACCATAAAATCCGTGTGCGGCCTGCGGATTAACCGGTAGCGCAGGATGCGAATTTATAAGATAGGCGATTTTCAAAATATGTAGATTTATACCATCCATAAAACAGCTCTGCTTTAAGTGAAACTTCTCTGATGTGATCTGACAGGCAATTTAAGACCACAGGCAGCCGAAAGGAACAGCCCAGAGGTCTTTTCCGAAAGGTAGGATGGTATCACCGGCATAAAGAACAATGCCGGTGACGGGCTTGTTTTTTGCCAGATTGTCTTTGAACCATTCAATATGCTTGAAATCGGCCTTTCTAACAGTGACACCCGATTTGACTTCAATGGCCAGAATGCCGCCATCTCCGTCTTCAATCAGGAAGTCGATCTCCCTTTTTTCCCGGTCGCGGTAGTGATAGAGGGTGTAGTTATCTGCCGCTGCGTCTATTTGCGCAGCAAGTTCGGTATAGGCAAAAGTTTCAAAAGCTTTGCCGATTTTGTCTGAATCGCTTCCCGTGTCGGATGGTTGCCAGCCAAGCACCGCCGCCATCATTCCCGTATCTGCCATGAAGAATTTTTCCTGTCTGCCGATCCGGTCATAATCGGTTTTGCACCACGGCGGTACGGATTCCGCAATATAGAACGATTGTAGGATGCTAAGATAATTCGCAAGCGTCCGGCGGTCTGCTCCCAGAGTTGCACCAATGGAGGAAATTTCTACAAATTTCGAAGACCATGCTGCCAGCACTTTGACCAGCTCTCTCATGATATCTTTGTGACGGATATTGGAAACATCGCTCAGATCGTGTTCAATCAGGGCATTGATATAGTCGCTGTGCCAATCCTGACGGTCTTTCGCGTTCAGCCTGACAGCTTCGGGGAATCCGCCTCTGAAAATCATACCGATCAGATCATTTCTGTCATAGCGAGTATCGGGATAGTTGAACTTTTGCATGAAAGCCTGTTCCAGAAAATGCGGGATTGTACCGGCGATTTCACCCTGCGACAACGACCTGAGGCGTACACGGGCAACACGTCCGGCCAGAGATTCCGTCACGGTCGGCAAGGTCAGAATATTGGCCGATCCGGTAATTAGAAATTGCCCCGGTCTATTGTCCTTATCGACGATAAGCTTTATGGAGGGCAGTAGTTCCGGTACTTTCTGAACTTCATCGATAATCAGCGTACCGTTTTTTGGAACGCTGTCGGCAAACAAGACGGGATCACTTTCCGCAGCTTGGCGAGTCATAGCATCGTCGAGTGTACGGTAAGCCACGTTACTACCGGCTATGAGTGTTCGTGCAAGGGTCGTCTTACCGCATTGGCGCGCGCCCGTTAGCATGACAACACGGCGAGTTTCCAGCCTTTCTTTCAAAATAGAGCTTTGCCAGCGTGCGTAATCAGTCAAGATATTGTACTCCTGAAATGCATATATTTTCAGCTTATCAGATATACCGCGATTTGTACATTAGAATAACCGCGAAATGTACATTTCATATCCAGCGATTTGTACATTAGCGAGACTGCGCGGGATGCATTAAATTATAAAGGCGACTTAAAATTACCGCTCTATTGAAGTTTTCGATACCGGAGCCGCTATTGGCACGTGACGAGTTGTCACAGAAATTTCAGTCTAACCGATTCTAATGTGTTGCGCCTAACTCTATAGCTAATGTTTCCAATATGTTATATATTTAACATACTTATTAACTGCTATTACCTACCTTATCTCACTGTATTTTATAAATAAAACTGGACACCAATACTGGGAATGGCTGATCTTTGCGGTTTTTGGTGTATTTTTGCGGTATAATAGAAAGATAAGGCTTTTAAGAGCCCGGCACACTGCGGGAGGGACATAAAAAACGCAAGTCAGAAAGGATGTGCTGCCGGAATGGACAAGCCGCAAGAACCGGTCACATATAAGCGCAAATATGCGGAAGGCGACGGAGTTTCCTTTGCCGATTTGCGACGCGCCTATGAAACCGCCGCCCATCTGGTAACGGAAAACGGCGATCAGTACCTCCCCGTCTTTGACCGCCTTGAACAGGCCATGCAGGAACACCAGCATAAAGAACATCTGAAAGCCCGCGCGGAAGAGGTCGTCCGCAAAAGCAAAACACGCCTCGAAAAAAGCGTTTCAAAACAAAATCTTTAACCCTCTCCCCACAATGAATAAAACCGATTATAGCTTTCTCAATCAGGCTTTACACATTTGCTTTCTGCATTAATTAATACTATAATGGTAGTATATGTATAAAAATAAGGGTAATTGCTACTATGGTATTAGTTTTAACGGTTGCAAAAGCACAAGAAGAGCTAGCGGAACATCTGCGGGAGCGGCGGCTGGCAAAAGGCCTGACGCATGAAGGACTGGCCAAACGCGCCGATGTCAGCCTCGCCAGTTTACGTAAATTCGAGCAGAAGGGCTTAATCTCGCTGGAGTCTTTCCTGAAGCTGATGATGGTTCTGGGCGGGCTGGAAGAAATCGTTGCCGCTGCCGCGCCGAAAGAAAGCGGCTTTACCTCGATTGACGACGTACTGAAGGCTGATAAAGACAAACCGCGCAAGAAAGGCTGGCGCAAATGACGCATGATCCGGTCACAGAAATCAAAGCCGGGCTGCGTTTTGGCGGTGATACAATCCCCGTCGGACGGCTGGCCGTGCGGGACGGTATCGTGTATTTCGAATACGACCGCGCCTTTCTTGACAGAGAGCTTGAAATATCGCCCCTGCGCCTGCCGCTTGAGCCGGGTCTGCAAAGCTTTGACCGCAATCTGTTTGAAGGGCTGCCCGGTGTATTCAATGACAGCCTTCCTGATGGCTGGGGACGATTACTGTTCGACCGTGCCATGCGGGCACAGGGCATATTGCCGGAAGAGCTGACAGCGCTGGACAGGCTGGCGCATGTCGGGCAAAGCGGCATCGGCGCTCTGGTCTATCAGCCCGATTATGCGGCGCATGAGGATGCAACAGAACTGGAGCTCGACAGGATCGCCGCACAGGTGCAGGAGGTTCTGGACGGCACAGCCTCGGATGTTTTACAGGAATTGCTGGCCTTAAACGGCTCTTCCGCCGGTGCAAGGCCGAAAGCCCTGATCGGCGTAGATGCCGCGCGACAGAACATTGTTCACGGTGCGGCGGTATTGCCGGAAGGCTATGCGCCGTGGCTGGTCAAATTCCCAAACAGCACGGACGGGCAGGATGCCGGAGCCATAGAGTCTGTTTATGCGCTAATGGCGCACGAGTCCGGAATCGCGATGACGGAAACGCATCTGTTTCCTGCCCGGCAAAGCAATGCGGGCTATTTTGCAACACAGCGCTTTGACCGGAAAGGCGGGAAAAGACTGCATGTCCATACCGCCTGCGGTCTGCTGCATAGCGATTTTCGCACCCCTTCTCTGGATTATGAAGATTTGCTGGCGCT
>SKHU01000091.1 GCA_007116755.1 Alphaproteobacteria bacterium | reverse complement strand
TCGATCTGGCGCGCATCCTCGACCGTATCCAGAGGGCCAAGCCGGACGCGGTAGAACGGACGCCCCTGAACATCGACGGGACTAATCTTCACAGGCGCGATATGCGACAATTGCCGTCCAACCTCCTCCGCCCGTGCAGAATTGTTAAACGCACCGGCCTGAACAAAAATGCCTCCGCTTTGCGGTGCGGTTTGCGGTGCCGGAGCTGTCGATTCTACAACATAAAGCGGCTGCGGCTTGCCTGTGGGACGAAGATTTTCCTCTTCCACCCAGCGCGGCGGTTGCTGCAAGTTGCTCCCGCGTTTTTTGTCGTGGTCCACAGCTTCTATCTGCCGTGCGGTCAAAACGGGGCGTTGCAGACTTTCGGGAAGGTCCGCGCCCTGAACATTGCCGAGCGGTTCATATTCAAAATCCATCGTCGCATCATTGACCAGATAGGCCGTATTTTCGGTCACAACGGGAACGCTGCGCCCCGTCGAGGCGACCTGATAGCCCTGCGCGCTCATGCTCCGGTTTTGAGGCTGAGGCTGCGCTGCGGCGGACGGATTGCTGCGGGCAGGCTGCTGCGCCGCCGCATATTGATAATTTGCCGTGCTCTGGCCGCGCTTGGCCATTGCGGCGACACGCATACTTTCTTCACGCATCACTTCAATGCGCACCCGCGCCGTACCCTGCCGTTCAAAACCGAGCTGCCGCGCACCGGCTTTCGAGACATCCAGAACGCGCCCGCGCGCAAACGGGCCGCGGTCATTGACACGCAAAACCGCCGTGCGGCCGTTTTCAAGATTGGTGACGCGGATAATCGACGGCATCTGCAATGTCGGATGCGCAGCCGTCATCGCGTATTGATCGTATCTTTCGCCGTTTGCCGTTGTTTTGCCGTGAAAACCGGGGCCGTACCATGAGGCAACACCGGTCTGCACCAGATTGAAATCCTCCCGCGGGTGATACCAGCGCCCGTTAATCTTGTAAGGTGTGCCGACCTTGTAATGCCCTTGGGATTTTGTGTCTGCCCCCCCAGACCGCGACAGCGGCGAGGCCAGTTTTTTTGTATAATGGCTGGCCAGTTCAACAGTGGAGCATCCCGCAAGCATAACGCAAAACGAAACGGCAACACATGCTTTTCCCATGGAAGACAATATCCGAAACATGAACAAATCCCCTGATTTTAATAACTGAGCTGGTCTGAAAGAAGACCGACGGCGGTGGCGAAATAGGTGGAGCGGTTCCACCGCATAATGACCCTGAAATTATTATACACAAGATAGGCTTCATTGTCTGTAAATTTTATCACAGACCCTGTCATCCCCTCGACCTGCGGCAGATTCGCGCCGTCCTCGCGCCGCACACCAAGCGCCTGCCATTCGGCCAGCGTCTTTTCCGTGTCCAGCCCTGTCAGGCTTTCGGGGAAATTTTGCGGCAGTTGCACGCGCCGCCCCCAGCGTTCGCCGCTGCGCCAGCCGTGCTGCGCAAGATAATTGGCGGCAGAAGCAAAAACATCCCGATGCGTTCCCCAGATATCGCGCCGCCCGTCCCCATCGGCATCGACGGCATAGTTCAGAAAACTGGTCGGCATAAACTGGCTCTGCCCCATCGCGCCGGCCCATGAGCCTTTCATTTCCGAGGGTTTGATATGTCCTTCCTCCAATATCTGCAATGCCGCCAGAAGCTCGCCGCGGAAAAATGCGCCGCGCCGCCCGTCATAGGCCAGTGTTGCCAGCGCCTCGATCACGTTAAACCCGCCCGTATAGCCGCCGTAATTGGTTTCCATGCCCCACAGCGCCGCGATTACGGCCGGCGGCACGCCATAGGCGTTTCCTGCCTCCTGCAATTCCGCCGCATGACGGTGCATCATCAGCCGCCCCATCTGCACGCGGCGCGTGCCGAGCATATTGTTTTTATACTGCGCGAAACTGAGTGTTCCTTCCGGCTGGCGGCGATCCAGTTCCAGAACACGCGGCAGCGGTCGGATACCGTCATGCAATGCCTCGCGTACAATACGCTCGGAAATGCCTTTTTGCCGCGCCTCCTGCCGCAATTCTTCCAGCCACGTTCCGAAATCCCGCTGCCCGCCCGTTGCCGACACAGGAAAAGACCAAACGGCCGCGCAAATGACAAACGCTGCAAGCGTTACAAAATACCGGAAAGAAGACATCATATTCTCCATTTAAGGATTCAGCGGCGACCATGCCGGATCGGACGCACCTTGCGGCGTTTCCAGAACGCGTTCATTAAACCCCGTCAGGTCGATCGTGTAAATCTGCGCGGAACGTCCTTCGCCGCCCCGCCCTATCGGACGCTCCTTAAAATAGGCCAGAACACGACCATTCGGCGACCATGTCGGCCCTTCGACGTGATGCGCCTCGGTCAAAAGACGCTCGCCGCTGCCGTCAGGCTGAATAACCCCGATGAAAAACCGGCCGCGGTGCATACGCGTAAAGGCAATCAAATCGCCGCGCGGCGACCAGACCGGATTGGCGTAACGCCCCTCACCAAAGGTAATGCGCTTGACATTGCTGCCGTCAGCATTCATCACGTAAAGCTGCTGGCTGCCGCCGCGGTCGGATTCAAACACGATCCGCCGTCCGTCCGGCGAATAGGACGGTCCGGTATTGATCGCCCGTGTCCGCGTCAACTGCGTGACGCGGCGGCTGCGCAAATTCATCACGTAAATATCACTGTTGCCGTCTTTGGCCATACTCATAATCACGTTGTTACCGTCGGGCGAAAAGCGCGGCGCGAAGGTCATACCGGGGAAATTGCCGAGCATTTCCTGTTTGCCCGTATCAATATCGTACAGATAGACGCGCGGCTTGTCATTGACATAGGCCATATAGGTGATCTGCTGCTGTGACGGCGAAAACCGCGGCGTCAGCACCAGATAGCGCCCGTCGGTCAGATATTTGTGATTGGCGCCGTCCTGATCCATGATTGCCAGACGCTTGACACGGCGGTCAGCGGGACCGCTCTCCGAAATATAGACAATGCGCGTATCGAAATAGCCTTCCTCGCCGGTCAGACGGTGGTAAATCACATCCGAAATAATATGCGCGATACGCCGCCAGTTTTCCTGTGTCGTCATATAGGCCACACCGGCAATCTGTTTTTCGGAGAACACGTCCCAGAGGCGGAATTCAACGCGCGAGCGCCCGTCTGCCGCCTGTGTCACCGAACCCGAGACAACGGCCTGCACACGCGTTGCCCGCCATGCACCGAAATCGATATCCTGATACAGTGCTGCAGGAGACTGCACCCGCAAACCGGAGGGCGACACGTCAAACAGGCCTGTGCGGTCAAGATTGGCCTGAACCACGCGGGAAATATCGCGCCCCATCGCCGCCTGATGGTCAAGTTCACCATGAAGCGCAGGAATCGCAACGGGAATGGTTTTGACCGTGCCGGCCGTCACATCGACCTTCAACTGCGCCGCCGCCGGAAAAGCGGAAACCGCCCAGAAAGCAAAGCCCAAAACAGCAATAAAGAAAAAGCGTGTCGTTTTCATTAACATTGTCTTTCGTTGATCCTGTTCTTTTGATGTCAATTAAAGAATCTAAAACATATAGCGCGGGTCAAAGGTTACCACAATTTCCCGCCATAAGTCATATTTTCTTTCCGGCAGTTGCAGAGGACGGCAATCAGGGTGATGCACGGCGCGCAGGGCGCTCTCGGCCGCCGCACGGAAAAAACTGTCGCGGCGGTAACGTGCCTGATCGACAATCTCTGCGCGGCGGACTGTGCGGTCGGGATTGACCTCAAGATAAATATCGATCACCAGATTCTGCGCATCGCGTGCGCCGATCGGAATATTCCAGCAGCGCTCAAGCTGGCGACGCAAGAGATCGATTTCACTGACGGAGAGTTGTACGCCCAGCGGCATATCATGCCCTTGCGCCTCTTCCGGATTGCCAAGATTGAGACGCTGCAGAAAATCATCCCGGTCTTTCGGCGGATCGGGGGCGCGGATAACCGGCTGCGCCGCTTCTGTCTCCTCCACGGCCAGATTGCGCAAAACCGATCCGAAGTCCTGCTGCGGCGGTCGCGCGACCTCACGCCGTTCCGGCGGCGGCGGCGGATCGGGTTTCTTTTCCGCCTCTTCCGGTTTGATCACAGGTTGCGGCGGCGGCTCGGGAGCCGGTTCGGCCTTAACCGGTTCAGGATCCGGACGACGCGGCGGCGCAGCCACTTCCGCCGTTTCACGGCGGCTTTCAGCCGCGCGCGGCGGACGGTCGGATGGCGGAGATGGCGGACGCGGCGTTGCGCGCGGCGGTTCGGGAGCAGCCTGCTGCTGATCTTGCGGGTCGGGGCGCTGTACGGCGCGGCGGTCGGTCTGGGTACGGTCTGAGACGGTTTTGATTTCCACAAAAACAGGCGGCGGCGCGTGATGATCGCGCTCTTTCGTCCACAGCCAGCTGGCGCTTAAGGAAAAAGCCAGCAGCACAAAGACGTGCAGCATCATTGACATGGAGATTGAGCGTAGCCGCATATCCCCTATCTCCGTCATTGCGATTTCGAGATCAGCGCAATACGCGACAGCCCCGCCTGATTGATGGCCACCATCACCTCGACAGCACGACCATAGCCGAGCGCCTGATCCGCGCGCAGATAAACCTGCTGGTCAGGGGAGTCCAAAGCGATATGACGCAGATTTTCCAGCAAATCCTTTTCGCTGATTTCATTATTGCTGAAATAGAGCTTGCCTTCGGCATCAATGGTGATTTCCACCGGTGTTGCATCATGCTGTGCCAGCGCCTTGGCGCGTGCATCGGGCAGATCAATCCTGACCCCTGCCGTCAAGAGCGGCGCGGTAATCATAAACACCACCAACAAAACCAGCATGACATCCACAAAAGGTGTCACGTTGATCTCCGACATCAGTCGGCCTTTGCGCCGACGCCCATGCGCCGATCCGACTCTTCCCTGAAGCTGTGCGCCCATTGCCGTTTCTCCTTAACATTAACCTGTCAGACGGTACAAATCCTTATCGGCCATCACGATCTCAAAACTTTCCAGAAATACCTCCGCCATTTTACGGGCTTTTTCCGGCGTGTCCACCGTATCCTGACGGAATTCGACCACCAACGACGGCACGCCGCGACTTTTCGCCTGCCGCTCCACAGTATTGCTGAATCCGCGCCCGCCCTGCATCTGCAGGGAATAAGGAACATTGTCACCGATCGTCAGATCGGGATTGTTGCGGCGCAGCTCCTCAATCAGGCGCGGTGCGGCAACATCCTCTTCATTCCACAGAATTCCGATCTCCCACGGACGATCCTGCCCGTTCATATGCGGCGTAAAACTGTGTACGGACAAAAGAAACGGCACTTTTCCACTATCAAGAAACGCCTGCAACCCTGCACCGACCGCATCCTGATACGGGGTATAGATTTCATCAATCCGCGCCTGCAACTGCTCTTTCGGCAGGTCTTTATTGCCCGGCACGGGAATCCCGTCACTGACCGAAGGCGCAAAATCAGGGCGCAAAGGGTCGCGATTGACATCCGCAACCAGACGCGAGTAATGCGCAATATAGGTTTTCGCATCCAGCTTCTTGCCGATACAAATCCCGACTTCCTCAGTGCCGATATCATATGCGATATGTTTTTCCCTGTCTTCGTCACGAATACCGAGTTGCCCGAGCGCTTGCGGAAAGTTTTTCCCCGCATGGTCACAGATTACAACAATGCTGCCTTCGGCATCGGGATATTCAACACGAAACGGCGGCGGATCTCCGTCCTGAAGCAATTTATATTCCGTCATCTCTTTCCTTAAAACTTATACCAACCCAAACGAAACGGGCTCCCCTAAAGCTTGCGCGCAAGCTTGACATCGCGGTACACACCCACTGAGAGAATAAGCCCGAACCCGAACAATACCGCCAGCATCGCCGATCCTCCGTTGGAAATCATCGGAAGCGGTACGCCGACCACGGGAATCAGCCCCGTGACCATAGCGATATTGATAAATACATATAACGCAAAATTCACTGCAATACCAGAGGCAACAAGGCGTCCATACTGATTATTGCTGGTATGGGCAATCAGAAAACCGTAAAAAATCATCAACAGGAAAATCAGGAACAAAATCGCCGCGCCGGTCAGCCCCCATTCCTCCGCCAACAGCGTAAAAATGAAATCCGTCTGCTTTTCAGGCAAGAAATTCAGGTGGCTTTGCGTTCCCTGCAAAAAACCCTTCCCGCCAATACCGCCGGAGCCAAGCGCGATTTTCGACTGCATGATATGATACCCCGCGCCCAGCGGATCGCTTTCCGGATTAAGAAAGACCAGAATGCGGTTTTTCTGATAGTCGCGCAGAAAATGCCACAGTACCGGCATCGCGGCCACAGCCGCAGCAATCACGGCGGCAAAAACCCAATAGCTGACACCGGCCAGAAAGAAAATTGAGCCTGCAGCCAGCACCAGCGCCACCGCCGTTCCAAGATCGGGCTGCATCATCACCAGCGCCGCAGGCAGCAGCACCAGAACGGCCGGACGCAACAGAAAAAGCGGATTTTTTACCTCGGCCGGACTTGCCCCGTGAAAAAAACGCGCCAGCGCCATCACAACGCCGATCTTGACGAATTCAGACGGCTGCAGACGCATAAAACCAAGATCAATCCAGCGCTGCGCCCCCATGCCGATATGCCCTTTGACCTCGACAGCTGCCAGCAACAAAACCGACAGCAGATAAATCGGATATGACAGCCATAACCACCAGCGGATATCGATCATCGCCACAACCAGCATCCCCGCAAAACCGATAGCAAAACGCAGCCCGTGCCGGAATGCCCAGGGTTCAAAATCGCCTCCGGCTGCAGAATACAGCGCCATCACACCGATCAGGCCGGTGATTAGCACAAGCAGGATCAGCCCGTAGCTCAAACGCGGCAGCTTTTCAAAAAACGTCATACTGTGCTGTTCAAAATACATTTTTTGACCCTAACTCGCCGGATTACGTTCCATGGTTTTTTTAATCAGATCACGGGCAATCGGTGCCGCCGCACGCGAACCGCTGACACCGTGTTCGACAACAACGGCACAGGCATAGCGCGACCTGTCCAGCGGCGCATATGCGGTAAATAGCGCATGGTGACGATGCCGCCACGGCAGATCTTCATTACGGACACCTTCCTCGCGCTGCCGCGCGGTAATGCGACGCACCTGGGCCGTTCCGGTTTTTCCACCCATATCGAAACCTTTTTCTTCAATGCGCGACTCATACGCCGTGCCGCGCGTATGGTTGACCGCCTCGTTCATACCGCGCAGCACAAGATCAAGATAGCGCTTTTCAATGTTTAAAGATGCAAAAGCCGGTTCCGGATTCGGCTTTGCCCCGATACTGTGTATAAGTGTCGGACGCACGGCATAACCGCCATTAACAAGGCGCGCTGTCATCACGGCAAGCTGTAGCGGCGTTGTCTGGATATACCCCTGACCGATCGACGCAACAATCGTTTCCCCGAGTTGCCAGTTCTGTCCCATATGGCCAAGCTTCCACTGCCGGTCAGGAACCAGCCCCGGCGTTTCACCGGGCAGTTCGATGCCCAGCCGGCTGCCCATGCCGAATTTCCGCGCCATTTCCGCGATACGGTCTATACCGATCTGCCGCGCAATATCGTAAAAATACACATCGCAGGATTCCGACAGCGCCCGTACGATGGAGACATTGCCGTGCCCGCCGCGACGCCAGCAATGGAAGCGGTCACGCCCAACCTCTATATGGCCCGGGCAATAGACGCTGTGACCGGTCTGCACAAGGCCGGATTCGAATGCCGCCAGCGCCGTAATCATTTTAAAGGTCGAGCCGGGCGGATATTGTCCGGATACGGTTTTATTGGTCAGCGGCACGGCAGGGTTGGCCAGCAACTCCTCCCACTGTTCGGCAGAAATACCGCGTGTAAACAAATTCGGATCAAAAGACGGGGACGAGCACATTGCATAAATCTGCCCGTTAACGGTGTCCATAATGACGGCGCTGGCGCTTTTTTCCTGTGCCAGCCGCGTCTGGCAGTAAATCTGCAATTCCGCATCCAGCGTCAAACCGATCCGTGCGCCGTCCTGTCCCGGTTGACTTGAAATTTCACGGATTTCGCGTCCCACGGCGTTGATTTCCACACGGCTTGTTCCGGCCTTGCCGCGCAGTTTGCTTTCAAAGCTTCTTTCTATGCCGGTTTTGCCGATGCGAAAACCAGGCAGCATCATAATCGGATCATCCGTCAGTTCGGACGGTGCAACCAGACCGACATAGCCGACAATATGTGCCGTTGATTCCGCTAGCGGATAGGTGCGTATCCGCCCCTCATCCACCGATACCCCCGGCAGTTCCGGAAGATTCACGGAAATACGGGAGACCTGTTCCCAGTTCAGACTGTCCTTTAAAAGTACCGGCATAAAAGCGCGCTTGCTTCTGATATCGCGCATAACGCGCTCCTGATCCTGAAGGCTGAACGGAATAAAATCGCGGATGCGGTGAAAAATCGCTTCCAGATCGCGCGCCTGTTCGGGAATCAGAAAGATGCGGAAATCCTGCTCGTTCAGTGCCAGCGGCACACCGAAACGATCGAGAATCTGGCCGCGCGCCGCAGGCAGATATTTCATGCTGATCCGGTTTTCATCAGCCAGCGTTGAAAAATAATCCTGTTTTGAGACCTGCAGATAACCAAGACGGGCGGCCAGCGCCCCGAAAACACCCAAATGCAGCCCGCCAAGAATAAAAGCGCGGCGCGAAAAAGCATTGTACCGTTCCAGATCGTTTTTGCTCATAGGGTCTTTTCCGGGCGGGCGTTATTTATAAACTGCCAGCCTCCTGCTGCCGGTTGCGGGCGTTCAAAATCAGCGCCCGGATTCGATGAAACACTACCACCGTAAACGGAAACAGCGCAATCGTCAAAATACTGTTGACCACAACGGGCAACAGCGGCATCACATGCCACGAAAACAGGCTGAACAGCGCCCATTGCGCAAACAGCGCGACATAGCAAAGCAGCGCAAAACACAACCACAACGCCCAGAATCCCTGCCCCAGGAGAAAACGCTGCTGCGTTCTGAGCAGCCATTGCGCCGACAGCAAAATCAGAGCCGTGCCGCCTGCCGGAAGCCCGACAAGAAGATCAAAGCCGAAACCCAGCGAAAAAACCAGCCAGAACGGCAACAATGCCGGATAAAAAATGCTCCAGTAAAACACGGCGGCAAACAGAAAAGCCGGCTGCAACCCCGTAAAGGACGCATATCCTGTCGGCAGAATATTCAGGAAAAACAGCAGCAGCAGCACAGCATAAAAAACCAGATAGGACAAAAACAGCGGCAGAGCAGGAAAAAACCTTTCCGCATCGGCATCATGCTGTTTGCGCTGCAAAAAAATATTCATTGTCAAAACATATCCCGATAATATCAGGGGCTATCCAGTTTGCCCGTTTTCAGTGCGCTGTCGGCGGCAAAATCGACGACACGCACATATCCCAGCTTGTCAAGATCATCCAGCGGCCGGACATGCACCGTTCCGCCGCTGCGCGATACAACTGTTCCGACCGGTATATGCGGCGGCAGCATACCGCCGTCTCCGGAGGTGACAATCCGTGCGCCCAGCCCCGGGCGGCTGTCCAGCGGCATATGTTCCAGCACCATCGTGCCGGTATTGCGTCCCGCCAGAATAGCTTTATGCCGCGTACCTTCGATCAGAACGGGGATATGCGCGTTCAAATCCGTAACCAGCAAGACGCGCGACGCATTTCTGCCGGTTTCAACCACACGGCCGACAAGGCCTTTTTCACCGATAACGGCCTGCCCGTTGCGTACACCGTCCCTGCTGCCTGCGGGTATCAAAACGCTTTTGATAAAACTCCCCCCCGGATCGGCGACGACACGCGTTGTAATGAAACGGTAATCCGGCTCGATCTTGAAATTCATCAGAGTCTTCAGGCTGCGGTTTTCCGCCTCAAGCCTGAGCGCCGTGTCATACCACTGCTGCAAGCGGCGATTCTCCTCGACAAGACGCATATTTTCCGCACGCAAATCGCGCATATTGGCTACGGTATCAATACGCCCTGCCGCAGCCTGCAAAGGCTCGGAAACAGCTGCGAAGACCGGCGCAGTCATATCGGTCAGCGCAATACGGATTTGCATGATCGGCGCATCATAGCTTTTATGAAGAACAACACCGGATACGGCCATAAAAATAAAAAGCAGCGGAAAAAAGCGGTTGCGCAATCCCTGCAAAGAAATCGGGAAAGCGATTGAAAATCCGCTGTTTTTTTTGCTTTTTTTGACCAAAATATGCTCCGCGTTTCTGTCAATTTCTATTGTAAACCGACACAGGCAAAGCGCGCAAGTAACTTATTGATTCACGGAACTAAAAAGTGAAACCCCTGCTTCAGATACTGCTGCGGCAGCGGCATAAAATTAAAAAGTTTTAATACATATCCACCAGAACGCCTTTGAGCATTTTCATCTCTTCCAGCGCCTGTCCCGTTCCCAACGCCACGCAGGACAGCGGATCATCGGCAATCGATACCGCCAGCCCCGTCGCATAGCGCAAAACATAGTCCAGATTGGACAGAAGCGCGCCGCCTCCGGTCATTACAATTCCCTTATCGACAATATCCGCCGCCAGTTCCGGTGCCGTATGTTCCAGCGCCCCCTTAACAGCATCAATAATCGCGCCGACCGGCTCGGCCAGACTTTCGGCAATCTGGCGTTCGGTAATCACAATTTCTTTCGGTACGCCGTTCATCAAATCGCGACCCTTGATTTCCATGCTGCGCCCCTCGCCGTCTTCCGGCGGACAGGCCGAACCGATCTCTTTTTTAATGCGCTCGGCCGTGCTTTCGCCGATCAGCAGATTATGCGTACGGCGGATATAGGAAATAATCGCATCATCCATTTTGTCACCGCCGACCCGCACCGAACGGGCATAAACGATTCCGCCCAGCGAAATCACCGCCACCTCTGTCGTACCGCCGCCGATATCAACAACCATTGATCCGGTCGGCTCCGTCACCGGCAGCCCCGCGCCAATGGCCGCCGCCATCGGCTCTTCAATCAGCTCGACGCGGCGCGCGCCCGCACTTTCCGCCGATTCCTGAATCGCACGGCGTTCGACAGCCGTCGAACCGGACGGTACGCAAATCACCATCTGCGGCGAAGCGAAGCTGCGACGGTTATGGACCTTGCGGATAAATTGTTTGATCATCTCCTCGGCAATATCGAAATCGGCAATCACACCGTCACGCAGAGGGCGGATTGCCATGATATTGCCCGGCGTACGACCCAGCATACGCTTGGCCTCGTCCCCGACGGCCAGAACCTGACGGCGGCCGTTGACCATGGAAATCGCCACAACGGACGGCTCGTTCAAAACGATGCCCTGACCGCGCACATAGACAAGCGTATTGGCCGTACCGAGGTCAATCGCCATATCTGCAGAAACCAGCCCGAGGAGTTTGGAGAGCATGGATATTCAGCCAATCGTTAAAAATTTCAATATATTACTGTTTCGCCTTCATGCGCGGGTTAAGGCGGTTAATCACGTATAAACGGACTTTCCCCTTGCCGTCGCGGCGGCGTACTACGCGGTTTTTCTGGTCGCGTTTGGCCTGTTTCCCGATGGAATTCGTCTTCTTCATTTTATCCTCAATACGGTTTGTCGGAAATATTATGATACCAAGCTCGGCAAACTAATCCGTTTTCCGGAGGTTGTCAACTGAAATAATGGAAATTACCCTGCGGATTTCCGCGTTTTTACCGCGCCAGACGCACAGCCGCATCCGAAACCATCTTCTTTAATGATTCAGGGCAGGCTGCAAAATGCGGATTAACAAAATTTTCTTCTGTTTTTCCGTAGGAAAGCGGCTGCCCGTCCATCGTCAGAATATGGCCGCCCGCCGCGCGCAGGATTGCATCACCCGCCGCCGTATCCCATTCCGACGTCGGGCCAAGGCGCGGATAAAAATCGGCGCGGCCTTCGGCAATCGCGCAGAATTTCAGAGAACTGCTGCAAGCCAGCAATTCGGAAACTTTCCAGCCGCCGAGAAAATTTTCAATTGCCGCCGGATTCCCGTGACGGCGGCTGGTAACGACCGTCAGCCCCGCATCAGGCACAGCACGCACGGAAATGGGCGTTTTTTCATACGTTCCGGCCATCTGCATAAAGGCCGTTCCTGCACCGGTTGCCGCATAAAGCACATCTTTCATCGGCACGTAAATAACTCCGATCACCGGCTTGAAATTCTCCATCAAGGCGATATTGACGGTAAACTCCCCGCCGCCCTCAACAAACTCCTTCGTGCCGTCCAGCGGATCAACGCACCAGTAAAGCCCGCCGGAAATATCGGGGACACGTCCCGCCGCAACAGATTCCTCACCCAAAAACGGAATATCGGGCGTCAGCTCGCTGATTTTTCTGATAATAATCTCTTCGGCCTTCTGATCGGCAATGGTAACGGGACTGCCGTCCTGTTTGATTTCCGCTGTGAAACCGCCCTCGAAAATCTGTTTTTCAACAGCGCCCGCCTCACGCGCCAGTGCGCAAAGATCATCCAGAATATTTGCCATTGCATGCATGACCGGTTACTCCGCATCCGGATCGTAACGCAGCGATGCCTGCAGCCCGCGCAATACGATCATCTGCCCGACCGGCCCCGGCATATAGCCGCCGTCATCCGCCGTGCTGGCCGCCACCATGCGGCCTGCCGCCTTGGCCACGGCAACGGCGCGACCGGACGGATCGTCAAAACCGACATGCTCAAAAAAACTGTCAATCGGCTCGCGCAACTCTTCGAGCATTTCACGGTAATGGCTGTTATCCTGCTCGTCATTCACCGGATTGAGCGCCGTCCATTTGCTGTCACGCCCCGAAGCATGGCGGTTGACCTCTCCCTGCATTACGCGCGCAAGGCCATCGTGCAACTCCTGCTTGGCTTCAAGATCAAGGGCAATGCTTCCGTTCTCCGCCGCTCTGGCCTCCATCGCGTAAACGGCAGAGAGCGCCGCCAGCGAAGCAAGAGAAATATCAACCCCCCAGCCTTCGCTGATAAAATCGTCAATCAGAATATCGCAGAATTCCAGTGCAGAGGTTTCGAAAATCGCGCAGGTAATCACCACCTCCATCAAAAGCCGCAACGCATGCGGCACAGGCATACCGATCTCCTGATCCTTTTCCCATTCCGGCAGATCGCTGATAATCAGACCGATGACAATCTCGTGCACATCATCCAGCCCCTTGTCGAGTTGTCTGGCCGCTTCCCGTGCCAGCCCCCGTCCCTTTTCCGTGAAATAGTCGATTTCCCCCATCGGCGGCAGTTTTTTGAGCAGATCATCAAGCTCGGCCTGTTCCGGTTCCGTCTCCAAAAGATCGGCGATACGGTAGAAGCTTTGCTCCATCACCAGATCAGGCTCTTCATATTCAAACAGCGTTTCCGAAAGCATGCCGCCGTAAAGCATCAAAGTCTGCACGGCTTTTTCACGGTCGATCGTCTCGCCGACACGCAAGATTTTGGCAATATGCTCGTGCAGCTTTTTTGCGTGTTCGGTCTGTTCTGTCATTGTGCGCGTATCCATTACAATCCTGTTACAATTCTGTCGTTACAATTCCGCAGATTAATTTTCCGCCGTATCTCCCCATAGCACGGAAGCAGGCAGCCAGCCTTTATATCCCGATATGCCTATACTGCACCATGCTTTCACACATTGGTCAAGCTTTACGATAACACCGGATTCAAGACGCAGCAAAATTCCGGCTTCCGCAGACGGTGCCGCCCGCATTTCCGCATAGCTGCCGGCCTCGCCCAGCACCAGCGCATTTTTCCCGCGCGACAGCAGATTAACATGCACCCATCCGGTCTCTCCGTCAAACAATTCGATCTGCCGCCAGACATCAAAATCGCGAATGATTTTTACCGGCATCCCCGCGCGGCGCAGCACCCATCTGACCGGATAACGCTGCCCCGGCCCGCTGCGCAGATTAACGGCATTATCGCGCAGCACCGCATAACGCTCCTGACCGTCTTCGCCGAATGCAGAAACCGCGCCCGCCCCCGAAACGGAAAACGCACACAAAGCCGCAAGAAAGAAGAAAATAGGAAAACGGTTTTTTTTTGTCATATGCATTGAACTGTTTCTGTTTTTCCTATATTAACCATAG
>SKHU01000088.1 GCA_007116755.1 Alphaproteobacteria bacterium | reverse complement strand
TATCCGGTCAGCGCCCTGCCGGATGCGGTACAGACAATCTCGCTGATGATGCCGGCCTCGCATGTGTTTGAAGGGTTGCGCGGTATTCTGCTGGATGGCGTCTACCACGCCGAATATATGTGGAAAGCCTTTGCATTGAATATCTTCTATTTTACGCTGGCCATAGGCTGTTTTTACTGGTCGTTCAACGAGTCGCGCAAGCGCGGCGGATTGTTGCAAACGGGAGAGTAACACCGCTTGCAAAGTTGCGGTTTCTCCCGCATAATGAAAGAACACATACTGTAAAAAACGTCACGGTTTTGAACTTAAACGCGACTATTCACGTCAAGCAAGGAGGGTTGTATCTATGTCCGACAGTTTTCAGAAACGCCAAAATGCTTTTGAAGCAAAATTCCAGAATGATCAGGAGACGATTTTTAAAACGCGTGCCAGAACCGCAAAAAAATTCGGTCTTTGGGTTGCAAAAGAAATGGGGCTGGGCGATGCCGAGGCTGCCGAATATGCGGATCAGCTGATTGATCTTGGCATGAAAGACCCGCGCTTTGATGCCGTCGTAGAGCATGTCAAAAAAGATATGCCCGATTTCAACGAGGCGCGGCTTGAGGTAGAGCTTGAACGTTGTCAGGATGAGGCACAGGCCAGCATCGCCGCGGAGATGGCCAAAAAAGAAAGCGCCTGATGCGTTTTTGAGATATTTAAAGTCTTTATTTCTTGTGCGGGTTTCCGCCCATGCGGTACTCATCCCGCGTGGCGTAATTGCTGTCCTCGAAAATTTTTGACATATGCGCGGCCTGCAATACCGAGGATACGGAGCCGATAACGCGGCCGTTTAAGACGGCATCGGCTTCGGCGTTTCCTTCTTTATCCAGGCGGACTTCCATCAGCCCGTGGCTACGGTCAAGGCGCTCGGTAATCTCGCGCGGAAGGCGCATACGGTTTTTGAACAGCAGCGGCTCGGTACCGGTTTCGGCCAGCATATATTGCGGTGTAAAATGCAGCTTTCCATTCTCGCCGATACCGTCCAGAATATCGCCTTCGGCATTGATAATCACATAGCCGAAAAGGCGGTTTTCTTTTGTGTGTCGGGTTTTGTCCTGAAACATTGTTCTCGTCTTCTCCTTGAAATTCCTGTATTTGCCGGAATATCCGCGCATGATAACATTATACATAATATTTAAGGGAATTGCAAATATGTAAAATATATTTCTTGCCTTAATGCTTGTCTAACGGGGGCAAGCGGGTGTAAAAAGGCTGTATTGCGGCTTTTTTTATTATTTCACCAAGAGGAGGGAAAATTATGACAGCACGTGTAGCAATTAACGGTTTCGGGCGAATCGGTCGCCTTGTTCTCCGCGCCGCGTTTGAATCGGGCCGGAACGATATTGAAATCGTCGGCATTAACGATCTGGCCGATGTCAGCACCAATGCGCATCTTTTGAAATACGATACGGTTCACGGCCGTTTCAAGGGCGATGTCGAGGTGGCAAACGGCGACCTGATCATCAACGGCCATGAGGTGAAATGCACACAGGAACGTGATCCTGCAGCACTGCCGTGGAAGGAGCTCGGCATTGATGTGGCGATGGAATGCACCGGAATTTTTACAAACCGCGAAGGGGCGGGCAAACATCTTGAAGCCGGTGCGCGCAAGGTTCTGATTTCCGCTCCCGGGACGGATGAGGATATTACGGTTGTGTACGGTGTCAATTGCGACAATCTGACGGCAGATCATAAAATCGTTTCCAACGCCTCCTGCACGACGAACTGCCTTGCGCCTGTTGCGGCGGCGCTGCACGGGGTAATCGGGATCAAACACGGCTTTATGACGACGATTCACAGCTATACGGGCGACCAGCGCATTGTCGATACGATGCATAAGGACTTGCACCGTGCGCGCGGCGGAGCGTCGAACATGATTCCGACATCGACAGGTGCGGCACGCGCCGTCGGCAAGGTGCTGCCGGAGTTAAACGGCAAGCTTGACGGTGTGGCGATGCGCGTCCCGACACCGAATGTCTCCGTTGTCGATCTGAAATGGGTTGCGGAGCGCGACACGACGGTCGAAGAGGTCAACAATGCGATTATTGCGGCGGCCGACGGAAAGATGAACGGCATTCTGGGTTATTACGACGAGCCGCTGGTCTCCAGCGATTTCAATCACGATCCGCGCTCCTCCGTTTTTGCGTTGAAGGAAACAAGAGTTCTGGACGGTCGCCTTGTCCGCGTGATGAGCTGGTACGACAATGAGTGGGGCTTTTCCAACCGCATGTCCGATACGGCGGTTAAGCTGGCCTCGCGCTGAGGCGGAGTGACAGACGGGGCTCTTTATTCGCGGCGGGGGATTTGCTAGACTCCCGTGAGCAGTAATGATTTTATAATACAGCAGGAGGTTCAAATATGAGTAGAGCAGGATTGAAACCCGGTGTCGTCAGCGGCAAGGATTATCTGACGCTGGTCAAGGCGTGTAAAGACGGCGGTTATGCCTTGCCGGCCGTGAATGTCGTCGGCACGAATTCCATCAACTCAGTGCTGGAGGCGGCGCGGAATAACAAATCCGACGTTATTGTGCAGCTTTCCAACGGCGGCGCGGAATTTTATGCCGGAAAAGGTATGCCGGATGATTTTCAGGCGAAAGTGCTGGGGGCGGTTTCTGCCGCGCAGCATGTGCATCTTCTGGCCGAACATTACGGCGTTTGCGTTATTTTGCACACGGATCACGCCAATCGTGCGTTGATTCCGTGGGTCGAGGCGATGGTCGATCACGGTGAAAAACATTTCAAGGAAACGGGGCGGCCGCTGTTCAGCTCGCATATGCTGGATCTGTCGGCGGATGATATTGATTTCAACCTGTCGGAATCGGCGCGTCTTTTAAAGCGCATGGCACCGCTGGGCATGAGTATCGAAATTGAGCTCGGCGTAACGGGCGGAGAGGAGGACGGTGTCGGCTCCGATGATGATATCGGCGCGGATAATCCGCATCTCTACACGCAGCCGGAAGACTGCCTGCGCGCCTATGAGATACTGCAGCCGATCGGACATTTCACGCTGGCGGCATCTTTCGGGAATGTCCACGGCGTTTACAAGCCGGGCAATGTCAAGCTGCGTCCGGAAATTCTGAAAAATTCGCAGGAGTTGGTGCAGAAAACGCATAACACGGGCAAAAATCCGCTGGATCTGGTTTTCCACGGCGGATCAGGATCGGAAAAGGCAAAAATCTCCGAATCCCTGACTTACGGCGTATTCAAAATGAATATCGATACGGATACGCAATTCGCCTTTTCCGAAGCTGTCGGCAAATACGTGTTTGAAAACGAAAAAGCGTTTAAACACCAGATCGACCCCGATGACGGCACGCCGTATAAAAAACAGTACGACCCGCGCAAATGGCTGCGTGAAGGTGAAAAATACATGGCAAAACGTCTGGATGAAGCCTTTGCCGATCTCGGCGCTGTCGGAAAGTCGCTGGCGCTAAAAAAAACGGATGATCTTGCCGCATAAGCGCGGGGCTGAGGCCGGTTGACAAGTCCGTCGTCAGTTTTTCTGATTGCGGATCTGGCAGGGCGTGCAACGGACGACCTCGTCGTCTTCAAGCTCATAGAACATCAGGAATCCGCGCTCGACGGCTTCTTCGAGATAGTCGCGCTGCAGGTCTTTCAGAATCAGAAGCGCATCGGGCGTTTCGATTTGCAACGCATCATCGCCGTTAACGTGGAAGCGCAGCGCGTCGCCGTTGATGCCGTCAAATTCCCTGATTTTCGGGGTCAGCACGGTAACGCCTGTCCTTATGGTGAACATGACCTCGTATTCGCTGATGGTTTTTTCCTGCGCCATAGGTTTGCGTCCGCATGATTTATGCCCTAATTTATAGCTTAACAGAGATTTTCTTAAAAAAGCGTTGCAGGCTCTGGAAAAGATGGAAGAAAACAGGAAGAAAAAAATTGCCCTGCTGCTGGAGGATGAGGTGCTGATATCGG
>SKHU01000093.1 GCA_007116755.1 Alphaproteobacteria bacterium | reverse complement strand
CTGACAAAAATTTCGGAGATTCCCGTTTTTTGCAATTGCGTGATCATACGATCAAGCAGTGTTGCATCGCCATAGCGCAGCAGCGCCTTGTTTTCTCCCATGCGCGAGGATTTTCCGCCCGCCAGCACGATTCCGGCAATCCGGTCTGTTGCAATCCGGTCTGTCCGGCGGCGCGGCATCAGGAGGCGCTTCTTTCGGCGGTCAGCGCATGTCCGGGCAGCCATGCGCTTTTGCCGTCCGGATAATGTTCCTGTTTCCAGACAGGGGCGCGTTTTTTCAATTCCTCGATGATATAGCGGCAGGCTTCGAATGTTTCGGCGCGGTGCGGTGCGGCAACGGCGATGATAACGCTGATACCGCCGACGGGCAATTCGCCCTTGTAATGCGCGACATAACAGCGCGTCTCCGGCCAGCGGCTCAAGGTTTCGGTGCAGATATCGCGCAGGGTTTTTTCCGCCAGCCCCGTGTGAATGTCGTAAGTGATGCCGCCGACATCCTGTCCTTCATGCGTGTTGCGCACACGGCCGATAAACACATCCGTCGCGCCGCAGGCGGGATCGTCAACGAAAGCGCAGGCGGTTTCAATACAAAGCGGCTTGTCCAGAATTTCGACTTTGATATTTTCCTGTCCGGTCATTTTATTTATCCTCCGCAACCTTATCCACCACAAACCGGCGGCAGCAGCGCCAGTTCCACATCTTCGGTCAATACCTCGTCATCGGACAGAAAACGGTTGCCGCCCGCCATCACCGAATCGGCCAGCAGACCGGATTCCGGTTCCGAAAAATCGATGCGCAGTTGTTTTTTCAACTCACCGACGGTATAACCGGCAGGCAGCATCACACAGGTTTCCTCGCCGTATTTGCGGAACGCGCCGAAAAACCGGACATCGACCGTGATGATTTTCAAATCTCCTGCATCAGACGTATCAGACATATCAGACAAATCCCTGTTTTTTGATTCTATCCAGCGCCAGCCCCAGAAACGGCGCGATGATCTCCCAGCATTCGCGCACGGCTTTCGGACTGCCGGGGAAGGCAATGACCAGACACGGCCCGACCATACCCGCTGTTGCGCGCGACAGCCATGCCGTGTCGGTGTAATGCAGGCTTTCCGCACGCAGCAGATCGCCGAGCCCGTCCAGCATGCGCTCGCTGATTTCCGCCAGCGCCTCCGGCGTGACATCGCGCGGCCCCGGCCCCGTACCGCCCGAGGCAATCAGCACATCCGGCTTTGTTTCACGGCAGATTTTCGCGAGCGTTTCCTTGATGGTCTCTTTGTCATCGGCGATTACCTCATAGGCGGAAAGACTCGCCCCCGCACCTGTCAGCAGCTCTTTCAGTACTGCGCCGGATTCATCCGTGTAATCGCCTTTGGCGGCGCGGTCGCTCATCACCAGAACGGCGGCGCGTTTGCCGTGCATCGGTGTCAGATCGGGCAGTTGTTCCGCCAGCCAGTCGGGAATGCCGTCGGGATGCGTCCAGATGCCGCTTTTGCCTCCGGTTTTGACCAGAAGCCGCGTTTCACAGATTTTCAGCGCCGGATCAATACCTTTGGTCAGATCCCAGATGGTCAGCAGCGCCGCCTGAACACCCGCCAGTGCTTCCATCTCTACGCCCGTTTTGGCATAGGCGGCGGCCTGACAAAACACCATGACGCAGTTTTCGGCATCGTTCAGTGCGCAATGCACCGTCACTTGATCCAGCGGCAGCGGATGGCACATCGTCAGCAGGTCGGGCGTTTTCTTCGCCCCTGCGATTCCTGCCGCTTCGGCCAGCGCCAGCACATCCCCTTTCGGCAGTTTGCCGTCACGGATTTTCTCAAATGCGTCGCGGTGCATATAAATACAGCCTGCCGCAATCGCGCGCCGCCGTGTCGGCCGTTTGCGCCCGACATCAATCATTTTAAAGCGCGGCGCATGCGGCGGGGGAAATTTTACGATTTTGTCTTTTTTACCCTTATTGCTCATAGCTGTTTATCCTCCGATAGATGCCAGATGCGGCGTTGCGCCGCTGTCGTCCTGATGCAGAAAATGCTTGCTGCGTTTAAACCGCATTAACTCCATGATCTTCTCCTGCAATTCCTCTGTTTGATCGTCATGCTGCAGATAGTCGCGCAACGAATAACCGCCTGTGCCGAACAGACACAGATGCAACGCCCCTTTGGCGGAAATGCGCAGCCGGTTGCATGTTTTGCAGAAATCTTTGGAATAGGGCGCGATCAACCCTATTTTTCCCGCGCTTTCGGGATGGGTAAACTCGACAGCCGGCCCTGCGCCCTCGTCACGCGGAATCTGCTGCCAGCCCCGCGCCAGCAGCTTTTCCGTTACGGTTTCGCCGGACAGGTGATATTTTTTGTAATAATCCTGATTATCCAGCGTGCGCATCAGTTCGATAAAGCGCAGGGAAATGTTTTTGTCCTGCACGAAATCGATAAAGCCCTCCAACTCGCCGTCATTTAAGCCCTTCAGCAGGACGGTGTTGATTTTTACCGCCTCGAATCCGGCGGCGTAACAGGCATCGATTCCGTCCAGAATTTCCTCAAGACGGTCATGGCCTGTGATGTCGCGGAATTTTTTTGCGTTCAGGGAATCAATACTGATATTGATCGCCCGCAGCCCCGCATCGTAAAATTCCTGCGCCCGTTCCGGCAGACGATAGCCGTTTGTAGTAAAAGCCAGTCGCCGGATTCCGGGCACAGCGGCGACGGCGGCGGCGATTTCGGTAAAATCCGTCCGCACGGTCGGCTCGCCGCCCGTCAGGCGGATTTTCCACGTCCCCATTCCGGCAAATGCGCGGACAAGGCGCAATATCTCGTCTTTTTCAAGAAAGGATTCGCAGCCGGATTTTTTATATCCGTCCGGCAGGCAATAGGAACAGCGGAAATTGCAAATATCCGTAACCGACAGGCGCAGATAGGGAAAGCGCCGACCGAACGGGTCCGCCAGTATTTTTTCTTCCGTCATGTTGACTCCTTTCCAAACACGGGAGGCCGCAGCGTTTCCGACTGCGACCCCGGCACAGGCCGCCATATTCTACCGGAATTCGAACAACCGGACAAAACTTAGGCGTCAAGGCTCGGAGTGTCCGCAGCGGTTTTTTACGCCGCCGCAGATTTCTTATACTCCCACTATGCGCGTTGCAGCGGGTTTGTCAATTGATCGAAATCAAACGGCGGGAAAAAATTGCGCGTTATTTCTGTTACGGGTAAGATATAGGCAAAAATAAAAACAAGAGGGAAAAATGCAGACATTGCTGGACGGATACCGCAAATTCCGCGCCGATACATGGCCGGAAAAAAGGCGGGTGTTTGAAGAACTGGCGGAAAAAGGCCAGAAACCCAAAGCGCTGGTTCTCGGTTGCGTAGACAGCCGCGCCAATCCGGGGGTTATTTTCAGCGCGGGGCCGGGTGAACTCCTGGTTGCGCGCAATGTTGCGAATTTTATTCCCGCCTACGGTTCTGCCGCAATGTGTTACGGTACGGCGGCGGCGGTTGAATTCGGCGTGCGGGTGCTGGAAATTCCAAATATTCTTGTTCTCGGCCACCAGAAATGCGGCGGTGTTTCCGCGCTTTTGAACGGCGTTCCGGATACGGCGCAGGAATTCGTCGCGCCGTGGATGGCTGCGGCCGAAGAAGCGCGCCGACGCGCGGCGGAAGAACAGGATCCCGACCGCCGCCAGTTGCTGGCCGAACAGGAAGTCATCAAACTTTCTCTGGCCAATCTTGCCGGTTTTCCGTGGATTGCGGAACGGATTACGGACGGGCGACTGCGTTTGTCGGGTGCGTGGTTTTCGATTTATTCAGGCACGCTGTCGCTGCTGCAGGAAGACGGCAGTTTTCGTGATATCGTATAGGCGACATCGTATAGATGCGTACAGATGCGGGAAGTTTTTGTCCTGATCAGGGCGCGGGTTTTTTACCGCCGGACGCGGTGCCGTGCTTTTTCAGCCAATGGGCGGCATAGCTGCATACCGGCACGATCTCCAGCCCGTCACGTTTTGCCGTATCGGCGATATGCGCCATCAGCCGCCCCGCAGCGCCCGTGCCGCGCAGCTCTTCCGGCGCAAAAACATGGTTGATATAAAGTTTTTCGCCTTTCAGTTCATATTCGGCCACGGCCGTATGGCCGCCTTCATGCAGTTCAAAGCGCTGCTGTTCCTTATTGTCTGTGATTTTCTGCATTTTTGTGTTCCCTGTCTTTCTGATTTTGTTTAATCGGCTATTGTTTCTTCTGCTGTTTTGGGGCGCCATTCGCGCGGTTTCCATTCGCGGACGCGTTTTTGCGTCTCCACCAACTCATCTTGTGACAACTCTTTCGCAACAGTGTCTCTTAATTCTCTTGCAGCCTCGTGTCCGGAGGCTGCCGCCAAACTGAGCCAAAAATACGCTTCGGCGTCATCTTGCGCCACGCCTTCGCCTTGATGGTACATCATGCCGAGATCGTATTGCGCATCTGCCTCCCCGTGCCCGGCGGCTTTTCTGTACCATTTGACGGCTTCTGCATAATCTTGCGCTACGCCAATGCCATCACGATACTTCATACCGAGAACGTATTGCACTCCCGTTTCTCCTTGCGCTTCAGCTTTGCGGTACCATTTCATAGCTTTGGCATGATCTTCCTCCACATACCAGCCGACATCGTACATCATACCGAGAAGAACTTCCATCTCCGCGCCGCCTTGCTCCGCGGCTTTACGGAACCATTTGTCAGCCTCGGCATCATCCTGCGTTACACCCCAGCCTGTAGCGTACATCATGCCGAGCTGGAATTGTGCCTCGACAAGCCCTTTCTCTGCGGCTTTGCGGAACCATTTGACAGCCTCGGCATCATCCTGCACCACGCCCTGCCCTGTAGCGTACATCATGCCGAGATTGTACTGCGCCTCCGTATCTCCCTGCTCTGCAACTTTGATAATATTGTCAACGTCCTCTGCATCCATGGCATAGGATTGCTGCTGCGGAAGCAGTGCAAAACAGGCAAACGCAAAAAATAATATTGCAGAGAGAATGATAATTTTTTTCTTCATATGCTTTTCTTGAAAAATTTTAATTTTTTACAGGAAAAATCATATCACCGCCTGAACGGTGCCGCCAGTTTGACGTTTTTGAGGTTTGCTGCGGGTTTTCTTTGGCCTGAGCGCTTGCGCGCCGGCTTTCCGGTGGCGGAGTTTTGACGGAACTGGCATTGTTCGCGTGTTTCAGATTTTCAATTTACTCCGCCTCCGTTGCTTTCTTGCCGTTGGATTGACCGGACTTACTGGCCGGCAGATGTCTCGCTGATGAGGTTTCCTTCCTCGTCCCACTGGTACAGAGTGCCACCAAGTTCGCCGTCAACAAGCGTTCCCTGCATGGATTTCTGTCCATTGGCGTGCCATAAAACCGTTAACCCGTTACCACGGCCATTTTTAAATTCCGTGGCGGTTTTCCGCCCATCATCATAGGCTCTGACCGCTGTGCCGGTAAAAGGCTCTTGTCCTTCGTAATCACGGCTCGGGTACATAATGCTCTTTCCCTCAAAGGATACTTGCCAAAGATCTTCAAACTCGGCGAGGTTATCCGCTGCCGCCACCATCTCGTCATAGGTCGGGTTATAATCAGGCTGCGCAATAGCGGGCAGGGTATATAAAAAAAATGCTGCCGCAAGGATGATGCCCGGTATAAATTTTCTTTTCATGTTTCTTTCCTTTCCAATTTAAGTAAGAGAATATTCAGTCTACGCTGTCAGATGATGCCGGACAATAAAATTAAGAGAGCGTTTTGACTCTTTTATTGCATCGAAGTGCTGCCAGAAAGCAAACACGGAAAAGGAAATTCGGAGACGGGAGGAAAGATATGGCTCCCCGGGCCGGATTCGAACCAGCGGCCAATTGATTAACAGTCAACTGCTCTACCACTGAGCTACCGGGGAACACATTGTTCCATGTTATAATGGCTTTTTTTGTAAATCACAAGCGGAAAATCCGTATATCGCGGCGGCGTTTTTTTTCGCCTGTTTTCTTTCCGCGATTCTGCCTCAGCGGTTGTTGGCGGCATTGCGTTTGATAACGCGCGCCCCCTGCGCCGGATTTTTCTGTTCTTCAAGATTGTCCATTTTGTCAAGAACCTTGACCAGCGCACTCGCAATAAGTGCCACATTCTTTTCGGCATCATTCCGCCCCGCCTGAGATTCATAATGGCCTTCTCTGCGGTGGTTGGCATTGGTGAAGGCATCGCATAATGTGTCTCTTACCTCGGCCAGTAGGGCCAGTTTTTTCTCGTTATTCCAGTTTTCCATTTTTACCCCCTTATTAAAATCGCGCCGCATGGTTATGTAAATGTAAAAGATTTCGGTGTTTTTGTCAACCGGTCGGGCGCTTGTTATTGATTTCAAAGATATTTTACAGTGCGTAATAACGATGGCGATTCTGTTATTCCGGCGTATGAAGCGGTGTCAGCGGGCCGGTATCTTTCAGAAAAATTACAGCGTTATAACGCCGCGCCGGAACCGTCGGCGGATAGGGGCGGGTCTCCCGCAGATTTTCGCGGTGGACAACGCCAACGCCGCGATGTTCGAGAATACGCTCAAGCGGCGTGTCTGAAATCTCGTCCGCAGGCGGAAACAAAAAGAGTTTATCGGCTGTTCCCGTATCGACCTGCGCGAGCACGTCCTCCAGACTGCCGCGGCGCGGCGGCGGAAAACGCATGGCTTCATGCGGCGTGCCCCAGCGCTGTCCGGCCAGCGTTACGCCCTGATAGGCAGAAAACCCGACGGAGAAAACCCGGTTATCACCGTGTTTTTCGCGCAGGGATTTGCCGATATTGTCCATACCGTGCTGCTGCCACATACTGCCCGCACGCGCATCGCCGATATGGGTGTTATGCGCCCAGACGATGCCGCGGATATTTTCTATCGCATTCTCGCGGGTTTTGACGCCGCGCGTC
The DNA here is from genome assembly GCA_007116755.1 of Alphaproteobacteria bacterium. Taxonomy (GTDB): domain Bacteria; phylum Pseudomonadota; class Alphaproteobacteria; order Micavibrionales; family CSBR16-224; genus CSBR16-224. The sequence goes on along the minus strand of SKHU01000093.1, from coordinate 7,327 downwards.
TCGGCGGCAAATTCGCGCAGCCTGTCAATCGCGAAAGACATATGCGCGGCGCGCGCATTCCATGAAGACTGGCCGGGCGCATTGCTGTTGCGGAAAGAGCGTTCGGCCTGCATCGCAGACAGCGCCGCGATCATCGCGTAAAACTTGTCTTCCCTGCCGCCTTCGGGCGCATTTTCCCACAGATCGCGCGTTGCGTGATAGGCATCCTGAACACCCTGCGTGATCTCCCTTACGGCCTCCGCATCGGCGGAGGCGCGGATATAGCGGTAAAAATCATCGCGGAATGCGGCAAAGCCTTCGTAATCCTTTTCGCGTGCGGCCATCTCCTCCGCAGGGCGGCGGGTGCGGTAGAATTCCAGCACATCATCCATCGCGTCCCACGCGCCGTACACATCCATACCGTATATCCCGACGCGCTTTTCCGGCGGCAGGTTTTTGTTGAAGCCGCGCAACCATTCGGCAAAATCTGCAAATTCCGTATTGCCCCACATCCAGTACGGCCAGCGGTCAAAGCTGCGCAAAACCTCCTCTGCGGATGTGCCGCTATTGTCTTTCAGACGCACGTAATTATTCAAACGCAGCATCGCCGGCCAGTCGCCCTCCACAGCGATAAAGGCAAAACCGTGATCTTGTATCAAAGCTTTGGAAATTTCTGCGCGCCAGACATAATATTCATGCGTGCCGTGTGTGGTTTCACCCAGCAATACAAAATTGCGGGTTTTGGCCGCATCAATCAGCGGCGCGAGATCCCCCGCCCCTGTCAGCGGATGCGCATATTCCGCATAGGCATCTGCAAACCTGTTTGTTCCGGAAAAAACTTTTTGCGCAAAAACGGACAGCAAAAGCACAAAAAAAACGGCGCAGAGTGCAGCCGGTTTTATAAAACGTTGTATCATGATTTGAAATCCCTGGCCGCAAAGGCCGTTAAAAGTCACGGGAGAACAGAGGCGCGACATATGAAAACGCCATCTGCTTCCCGTGACGCCGCCTGATGTCATAAAGGCCGGCTGTTTTTTGAATAAATGCCTTTATGCCGGCGGATTCTCAAAACAAGACCTTATAAAAAACGCATATCCTCTTTTTATTATAAATAATTTATCCGAATTTTTCCAGTGCCGGAGGCATTTTTTTGACATGGTCTGTTTATTTACGGGCGGCACTGGCCTATATTTATAAAGATGGGCACACACACAGATATAAACACGCAAAAAGACGCGCTGCACCGCCTTGTTGAAGAGGAGATGCCGCTTGAGGCGCAAATCTCCTGCTTGCGGGAGTTGACGCTGGAAAACCTGTCCCCCGATACGGTGACCGAAGCGGTGCTGCTGTTTCGCAAACATATGATTCCCGTCGATCTCGGCGGACGCGATGCGGTTGATCCCGTCGGCACGGGCGGCGACAAATCCGGCAGTTTCAATATTTCCACAACATCGGCGCTGGTTGCAGCGGCAGCCGGTATTCCGGTTGCCAAACACGGCAATGTTTCGATCTCCAGCAAATCCGGCGGTATTGACCTGTTGCGGGCGCTGAATCTGTCTGTGCCGGTTTCGGCCGTGCAGGCGCAAAGCGATTTTCAGAAAAACAATATCGTGTTCTTTTTTGCGCAGGCGTTTCACCCCGTTTTTCGAAAATTTACTGAAGCGCGCCGCGCTCTGGCCGCCGAAGGCGTGATTACGCTGTTCAACATTCTGGGGCCGCTTTTGAATCCGGCCGGTGTGACGCGCACGGTCACAGGCGTGTTCCGCGCCGATCTCGTGCCGCTGATGGCCGAAGTGCGCGCGGCAACGGGGACGCAAAAGGCGCTGATCGTCCACGGCAACGGTATGGACGAGCTGACACTGACGGGCGAAAACAAAATCGCCGAAATTGCAGACGGAAAAATCCGATATTATACAGCCATGCCGGATGATTGGGGTTTTTCCGTATGCAGTGCAAAGGATTTGCAAGGCGGCACGCCGCAGGAAAACGCGGAGATTACGCGCGGTATTTTCAGCGGCAGTATCACAGGTGCGAAAAAAGATGTCGCCGTGCTGAATGCGGCGGCGGCGATTTACACCGGCACAGACGGCACGGGATTTTCCGAGGCGCTGGACATCGCCCGCGAAACCATAGAGAAAGGCGCAGCCGCAGCGCTGCTGGACAAGCTGACGGAAAGATAAAGACATGAGTATACTGGATGAAATTGTTGCGCATAAGCGCGAAGAGATCGGGGGGCTGGAAGATGTGCTGCAGCCGCCGCCCTGTCTGCGCGATTTTGCGCAGATGTTTGATGCGGGCACATGTCTGATTGCCGAGCTGAAAGCCGCCTCGCCCTCGGAAGGCACGATTGCGGAGGAATTCGACCCCGAAAAACAGACGCGCCATTATATGACGGGCGGCGCGAATGCGGTATCTGTCCTGACGGATAAAAAATATTTCGGCGGCGGTTTCGGTGTTTTGCGCAACGCCCGCAGCCAGACGGCGCTGCCGCTGTTATGCAAGGAGTTTGTTATCGATAAAAAACAGGTGCGTGTTGCGCGGGATTGCGGCGCCGATCTGGTGCTGCTGATTGTTAAAATCCTCGAGGATGACGAACTCGCCGCACTGAAGCAGGAAATCGAAAAATACGGCATGAAAGCCGTGATCGAAATCCAGAATGCGGAAGAGCTTGAACGCGCCTTAAAAACCGCGCCCGAAATTCTGCTGATCAACAACCGCAATCTGACCAGTTTTGATGTCGATCTTCAGACGACGGAAAATCTGCTGGACGGTATTCCGGACGGCGTTAAAGTGATTGCCGCCTCGGGCATCAAAACGCCGGAAGACCTCAAAGCCTTCCCGCCGCGCGTGGACGGTTTCCTGATCGGCACGGCGCTGATGCGCGCCACAGACCCCGAAAAATTTTTGCAGAATTGCCGTAATGTGCGCAATGCCGAAAATTAAAATCTGCGGTGTGACAAACGCGGAAGATGCGCTGCTGGCGGAACGTCTTGGTGCGGATTTTATCGGCATTATTTTTGCACAAAAATCGCCGCGCGCTGTCGAAATTGCTGCAGCAAAAAATATCGCCGCTGCGCTGAAAACCGCAAAAACAATCGGCGTATTTGTCGAGCAGACCCATAAGGAAACGGCAGAGATTGCCGCCGCTTGCGGGTTGTGGGGGGTGCAGCATTACACGTATTTTTCGCAAGGGTTTGCGGACGCGCAATATATTTACGCGATGCGTCTGGGCGCACCGGAAAGCGCTGCTGTACCGCAGGATTTTTCTTTGAATTTTTCTTTGACCGGCGCCGATTATGTGTTAATCGATTCCTATGATGAAAAACAGCATGGCGGCACAGGAAAAGTTTTCGACTGGGCGGAAATTCCGTCCGCGCTGCCGCGCGCGCGTCTTTTTCTGGCCGGCGGCCTGAACGCAGACAATATCGGCGCGGCCGCAGGCGAGAATGTTTTTGCCCTTGATCTCTCCAGCGGTGTAGAAGCCCGCCCCGGACACAAAGACCCGGAAAAACTCAAACAGCTTTTTATCAATTTCAAAGACGCGATGGCGCAATTGTAAAGGATACGGTTCCATGAAAAATTCATTGCGGGCGCTGCCCGATGAAAAGGGGTATTTCGGAGAATATGGCGGGCGTTTTGTCCCCGATACGCTGATGCAGCCGCTGATTGATCTGGAAGCGGCCTATAACGCGATCAAGGACACAGACGCGTTTCAAAATGATTTCGCGGAGATTCTAAAGGAGTTTGTCGGTCGCCCGACGGCACTGACATTCTGCGCCAATCTGACCGCCGCATGCGGCGGCGCGAAAATCTGGCTGAAACGCGAAGATCTGACCCATACCGGTGCACATAAAATCAACAATGCCGCAGGGCAGATTTTGCTGGCGCGGCATATGGGCAAAAAGCGCATCATCGCCGAAACCGGCGCGGGGCAGCACGGCGTCGCCACAGCGGCGGCAGCGGCGCGGATGGGTATGGATTGCGTTGTCTATATGGGGGCGGAGGATATGCGGCGGCAGGAGGCCAATGTGTTTCGTATGCGTCTTCTGGGCGCGGAGGTGCGCGGCGTTGAGAGCGGCTCGGCAACACTGAAAGATGCGGTCTCCGAAGCGATGCGCGACTGGGTGACGCATATTGACGAGACTTACTATCTGCTCGGCTCGGCTTTGGGGCCGCATCCCTATCCGATGATGGTGCGCGATTTTCACCGCTGTATCGGGCAGGAGGCGCGGCAGCAGATTTTAGAGGCGGAAGCCTGTCTGCCCGATGAAATCGTCGCCTGTCTGGGCGGTGGCTCAAACGCAATCGGCATGTTTCACGCATTTCTCGATGATGCGGATGTGGCGCTGACGGCGGTCGAGGCCGGCGGCACGGCCATTGAAACGGGGCATCACGCCGCGCGGTTTTCCGGCGGACGTACCGGAATTTTTCAAGGCATGAAAAGCTATGTGCTGCAAAGCGGCGAAGGGCAGATTGCGCTGACGGATTCGATTTCCGCCGGTCTGGATTATGCGGGTGTCGGCCCCGAACATGCGCATCTGATGGAAACGGGGCGCGTGCGCTATGTCTATGCACATGATGATGATGCGCTGGCCGCTTTTGAAACGCTTTGCAAAACCGAAGGCATTCTGCCAGCGCTGGAATCTTCACACGCGCTGGCCTATGCGCTGAAACGTGCGGCAGAGATGGAGAAAGATCAAATTCTTCTCGTCAACCTGTCCGGCCGCGGCGACAAGGATATGGGGATTGTGATGGATAAAATCGGCAAAGGAGCAGCGGCATGACGAGAATTAAAAACGTATTTGCACAAGGTAAAGCCTTTATTCCCTATATCACGGCAGGCGATCCCGATATCGCAACAACACCGGAGGTTCTGAAAACGCTGGCCGATCACGGCGCGGATATGATCGAGCTGGGCATCCCCTTCACCGATCCCGTTGCCGACGGGCCGACCATTCAGAAAGCCTCGGAACGTGCCCTGAAAAATCCGTTTCATATGCGCGATATTTTCGGCCTGACGGAAAAATTCCGTAACGACGGATATGACACGCCGATCATTTTGATGAGTTACGCCAATCCGGTTTTTGTGTACGGTTTTGACGCTTTTGCCCGCGATGCCGTTGCGGCGGGTATTGATGCGGCGCTTTTGACCGACATTCCGCCGGAGGAGGCGGAGGAATACTGCGCCGCCGCAGGCAAACACAATCTGGGTACGGTGTTTTTGTGTTCGCCGACAACAACGCCGGAGCGTCTGGCGCGTGTCGATACGGCCTCGACGGCTTACGTTTATTATATTGCGCGTGCGGGCGTAACGGGGGCGCGGGACGATCTGCCCGCCGATGTACAGCAGGCGCTGGCGGCGCTGAAAAAAACGCTGCAAAATCCGCTTTGTGTCGGTTTCGGTATTTCCACGCCGCATCATGCATCCGTTATGGCGCGCCATGCCGACGGGGTGATTGTCGGATCGGCGCTGGTCAAGCTGTTCGAGGAGTTTTCCGGCGAAGACTTGCTGCACAAAATTGCGGAAATGACCGCGGCCATGAAAGACGCGATCCGCACGGCGGAGACGGCTACGGAGAAGGAGGCCGCACATGCTTGATGCGGATTTTCTGAAAAATATCGATACGCAAAAACCTTTCGCGCTGATTGAAAAAGACGGGCGGCTGAATTTTTATCAGGGCAGGCTGCACCGGCTTGAGGCGATCGGAGATATTCACGATGTCGCGCGGCGCGAGAATACCGATCTGGTTTTTGTGCTGCCCTATCGCGCAATTCGCGAACGCGGTTTTGACGCGCGCGGCGACGAACCTGTGCTGGGTTTGTCCGTGCAGATGCAGGCCGGTTTTGCGACGGAGGATATATTGCCGCTGCTGCCGCAGGACGGTATTGCACTCGACGGCGGTGTTGCGCCCGAAACGGATGATGCGGCTTATGCCGCGCTGGTGGCGGATTTTCAGAAAAACGAGATCGAGGGCGGGCATGTGTCGCAGACCACAATCTCGCGCCGGTTTAAAGGAAAAATCAAAGACCTGTCGCCGGCGGCGCTGCTGGGCACGTTTCGCAAAATTATTCTCAGGCGCGGGCATTATATGGCGGTTTTGTTCAACAATCCCGAAGACGGGCAGGTGATCATAGCCGCCACACCCGAGCGGCATCTGGAAGTGACCGGTACGCGCACCATCATGACGCCGATTGCCGGTACGCTGCGCAAGGAAGACCGCGACAGCTTTCCCGCACGGCTGAAAAACTTTATCCGTGACGAGAAAGAAATCAACGAGCTGTTTCAGGTGCTGGACGAGGAAATGAAAATCATGGGGCTGATCTGCCCCGAAGGCGGCGCGGTGGACGGGCCGTTTCTGCGCGAGGTCGGCGCGGTGGTGCATTCGGAATATAATCTTTTGGGCAAGCGCACGCTGCATTCCATCGATGCGCTGCGCGAAACGCTGCACGCGCCGACAGTGGTCGGCTCGCCGATGGAATCGGCGGCGCGGATGATTGCCAAATACGAACCCGAAAGCCGCCGCTATTACGCAGGCGAAATCGGCATTTACAGACGGCCGCGCACCGACGCCCCCGACGGCGATATCGATTCTGCAATTCTGATCCGCATGGCGGAGATTTTTGCCGACGGCACGTTTACGGTTCAGTCGGGCGGCGGCATCGTGCGCGATTCTGATCCGGAAAACGAGGCGCGGGAATCCACGGCAAAGGCGCAGGGAATTTTGCGCTATTTCGGGGAGGAGGGCGATGCCAGCCCCTATCTGACGGAAGAATTGCTGGACGGGGTGCGGGCGGAGTTTACCGCACGCAACGCGCAGCTCTCGCAATTCTGGCTGGACAAGCAGAACCCGTATGATGCGTTGAAAACCGGCACGGATTTGCAGGATTTGCGCGTGACGATCATCAATAACGAGGATAATTTCGCCTATATGATCGCGCATGTTATCCGCAGTTTCGGGGCGGAGGTCGCGGTGATCGACACCTTTGCCTATGAGGCGGAAAAAGACAATGCAGCCGTCACGGTGATTGGCCCCGGCCCCGGCAATCCGAATGATACGGCGCATCCGCGTATGGCGCTTCTGCACAAAATTGCGGCAGAGCTGCGTGGCAAAAACCGTCCCGTTCTGGGCATCTGCCTCGGCCACCAGATTCTGGCGCGGCATGAAGGGCTGAACGTCGCACAGCAGACCAGCTCGACGCAAGGCATGCCGCTTCAGGTGACGGTGGCGGGGAAAAACTGCCGGCTTGGATTTTACAATTCCTTTTCCCCCGTCATGGACGGGGCGGCGGAACAGCGCGGTGATCTCCGTTTTGACTGCGACGACAAGGGGCGCATTATCGCCCTGTT
>SKHU01000097.1 GCA_007116755.1 Alphaproteobacteria bacterium | reverse complement strand
GTATCGTGGGTTCGAATCCCATCCTCTCCGCCACAAATCAAAAAGCGCCCTGTCGGGGCGCTTTTTAGTTTATAGAATACTTTGCCGTTTATTTGCCACAGGTGATGTCCCGCAGTTTACTCATTGAAATCGGAGAGGCTGTCTTCTTCTGTTGTTGCGGGTGATCTGCCGATGTTTTCCGCATCTTCTTCCTCGTCTTCTTCGATATCAACGGCGCTGCGCGTCACGAAAATTCGGCCGTACCAGCGCCAGAGCTGTTCGCGGTGTTTTGTTTCCTCTGCGCCCAGCACCGGCAGGGTACAGTTCATACGTGTGCGGCGCTCGGTAAAATTCTCGACCGGCGGTACGGTAACGCGCCTGTCTGCTGTGATTTGCAGGTCGATTTTTCCAATGCCGGAGATAAAACAGGCCGGCGTGCCTTCCGCATCGCGCAATGATTCGGGCAGCGTAAAGCCGATCAGTTGTGATGCGGAGATATCTTCATCGCGGAACATCGTTTCCGGAATTTCTTCCGTGACGGGAAAGGGCAGGCTGCGCGCCGTCAGGCGGAACCGATCCAGTCCGCCGTAGCGGTCGGTCATGGTGAAACGTGGCAGCGCCATCAGATCGGATGCGCCGTGTGCGGCCACGCCGGAATGCTGTGCGAAAGCGGCGGTGAAACCGTATTCCGCCAGTATATCCTGAACGCCGGCTGTATATTCGCCGTAGGGAAAGGCAAAGAGTTCGGGAATGCTGCCTGTTTCTTCCCGAAAACGGGCGCGGGCGCGGCTGATTTGCCGGCGCGTCTCGTCTTCGTCAAGCCGTGTCAGATTACGGAACGTATAGGGCATCGCGCCGATCGTCACCTGATCGTTGCGCATCAGGCGGCGGATATCCTGCCAGTCGGCATAAAAACCTCCGGCACGGTCAACGCGCTCGGGCGTGATAAAAAGCGTAAAGGGCAGTCCGGCCTCAAGCAGCAGCGGTACGGCATTTTCGACAGTGCTGCGATACGCACCTTCCAGCGTGATGCCGATAGTGTGATGCGGCAGTTTTGTTCCGTTTTTCAAGGCTGCGACAATCTGCGGCAGCGGCAGAACATTGTATTCTTTGCTGCGCATTTCCTGAATATGCTCGCGGAAGCGTTCAAGCTGTATATTGGCACCGGGATACTGGTCTTCGCCGATATGGTAATAGACAAAAAACACGGCTTTGCTGCGGTCTTCGGGAATACGGTGAATGTCTTCCGCAAAGGCGCGCTCCGGTGAAGCTGCCAGCAAAACCACAAAACAAAAGATGAGAAAGCCGTTTCTCATGATGTGACAGTCTTTAAATATCATTGCAATCTGCCTTTACTCATATATAAAAGAGGGAGTGCATGCAATAAAAATCGAAATTATGGAAGGACAGCACCATGCAAACCAGCCCGAAAACATCATCGCCCGCCGTCATTGACGATACAGCGCAGGATATTCTGTTCCGCACCGCACGCACCTATAACGGCTGGCTGGACGGCGATGTGGAGGAGGAACTGCTGCATCGTATCTATGATCTGATGAAGATGGGGCCGACATCTGCGAATTGCTGCCCGCTGCGTATTGTTTTTGTAAAATCGCCGGAGGCCAAGGAAAAGCTGAAACCCGCATTGATGGACGGCAATGTCGAAAAAACCATGGCTGCGCCGGTGACGGCGATCATGGTCAATGATCTGGAGTTTTACGAGCATTTGCCTTTCCTGTTCCCGCATGCGGATGCGAAATCATGGTTCACGGGCGAGGGAAAAGACACGTATATCAAGGAAACCGCGATGCGTAATGCCTCCCTGCAGGCCGGATATTTTATGCTGGCGGCGCGCGGCCTTGGTCTTGATTGCGGTCCGATGTCCGGCTTTAACCCGAAAAAGGTCAAAGAGGCTTTTTTTGAAGGGCAGAATGTCGAGGTCAATATGCTGTGCAATCTCGGTTACGGCGATCCGGAAAGCATTTATCCGCGCGGGCCGCGTCTTGATTTCGGGCAGGTCTGCGAGACCATCTGATATTTTGAAAAGAGTTTGTGGTTATGAATGTTCTGGCTGTTGATACGGCAACGCGGGGTATGTCCGTCTCCGTCTTTTCCGGCGGCGGTTGTGTGGTGACGCATACCGGTGATAATATGCGTGATCAGGCCGCGCTTTTGCTGCCGCTGATCAAAACGGCATTGCAGGATGCGGGGCTTGGCTTTCATGATCTTGATCTGCTGGCTGCTGCAACGGGGCCGGGCAGTTTTACCGGCATTCGTGTCGGTCTGGCGGCGATGCAGGGGATTGCGCTGTCGGCGGATTTGCCGCTGGCAGGGTTCAGCAATTTCGAGATTTACAGACGGCAATACGGGGCGGAAGACGGCAATGCCGTGCTGGTTGTACTGGAAAGCCACCGCAAGGAGGCATTCTGCAGGCTTTACCCCGCAGATGGCGGCGCGCCGGAGGAGCCGTTTCAAACAGATGCAGCCGGCGTGCTTCAGCGCTATGCCGGCGGTAAAAAACCGGCGGTGATAGGGAATGCCGTTGCCGTATTGGAAGAGTTATCGGAGCACGGCTTTTTTGTACCGCGTATTCCGGAGAGTTTTGCATCGGAAAAATCTGCGCAATATCTGGGGCGGCTGGCGCTGGATGCGTTTGCGGCGGCGGAAGAAAATCTTCCGGAACTCTGTGCAGGACGGCCTGCCGTGCCGTTTTATATCCGCCCGCCGGATGTTAACATTCCCCCGACAAAAAAAGACGCGCCATAAACCGGCGCGCCTTTGTTAAAAAAATGATTTTGCGGCGGTGCTTTTAGCCGACGCTTTCATAGGCCTTGATAACAAGCACATCCATGCCCTCGCTGGTTTTATGCAGCTGGCCGTAAGGTTGCGGCTTGATATGGTTGAAGCTGTCCAGCAACTCGCCCAGAGCCTGATCAAAAGAGCCGTAGAAAGAACGGTCACTGTCGATGCGGTAATCGTAATCCGTTGTCCAGTAAAGCTGAACGCCTGCGCGATCGCTCCATTCGGCAACGGCATCACGCAATGTCTGGCCGGAACGGATATTCCATGTTTCGACATGAGCCGTTTGTTGCGGAGCGGCGGAAACCGGTGCGGCCTGTGTTTTGGCAACGGCAGGTTTAAAGATTTCTTTATCTGCGGCGGTTTTCTGTTTCTGCGCGGTGGTAAACATATCCGCGCGCGCCTCTTCCTTGACCGGTGCAGGCTGCATCCCGTCATCGTGACCGATAATCACCATGTCACGGTGTTTGCGGGCATAAAGCCCGACGGAAGACAATGTACGGCTGAGAACTTCCGGCCATACGGCACCGCCCTGCCATGAAACCGGCGTCGACAGGTTGACATCCGGCTCGAAAGCAAAAGGCTGCGAAGACGGAATGATCTGGCGCACGGCCATAACCAGCGGAATATCCGTGCCGAAACCCTCTGCGATTTGCGCACCTTCAATATACAGAATCGGCGCATCGGCATGATGTGCGGTTGCGGCCGGCTTTTTATATGCAGGTTTTTCTTCTGCGGAGGCACCGCCGACGATTTGCGAGATCAAATCACCCTCACGGTATTCCTCAGATTTATAAGGGTCGTATACTTCTGTTTCGACATAGGAGGACGTGGTGTCACCGCGCAGACCGCCCAGCGTTTCCGATGTTACAGGTGCGGGCAGATCTTCGGATACCATATAGGAATCCTTTTTTTCGGCGCGGCGGGGAAGTCCTTCATCGTGCCAGTGGATGACGGGTTCGCCGTATTTCTTTTCACCGGGGAAAGCCGTTTCAACAGACGGTGTTGCGGGCGGACGCCATTTAAAACCGGCCGATGCATCTCCGGCAGGAAAACCGGAAAGCAGCAGCACTGCTGCGGAACATACCGCGATTTTCATGAAAAACGGTCTTTTCGTAACTGGCATTTTACCTATCCTCTTTCAATTTTCTGAAAATAAAAAATCCTATCCTCTGCATAAAAGCAAAAAAAACACTTTTCATCAATCCCCCAAACGCAAAACAGCACGAAAAAACGTGCTTTTTCTGGTGTTGCGTCATCCTTCGGGGTGGGCGGCGGCGACCTGATTGCGTCCGTTTTGCTTTGCCGTGTAAAGCGCGGCATCCGCGCGGGAAATCAGATTCTCCAGAGTCTCGCCCGGTTTCAATTCGGCGACACCGACGGAAAGCGTGATTTTCCCGAGATTCTGGTTGTTTGTGCGGTTGATAACCTCGCGGCTTTCTACGGATTTGCGCAAGGCATCGCCGACGATGATTCCCGCTTTCAAGGGCGTTTCCGGCAGGATAATGGCAAATTCCTCGCCGCCGTAACGCGCGGCTTTATCGCGCCCTTTGACACCATCGATCAGACAGCGTGCAACAAGGCGCAGAACCTGATCGCCGATCTGGTGGCCGTAATTGTCGTTAAACGGCTTGAAATGGTCGATGTCCAGCATCATCAATGTCAGCGGATAGCCTTCTTCCTGCGCATTTTCAACGGCCTCTTTCAGATAGCTGTCAAATGCGCGGCGGTTGGCCAAACCGGTCAGCCCGTCCGTCATGGCCTCATGTCGTACAGAATCAAGACTTTCCTTGAGCACGTTCACCTGCGTGGAGGAGTTTTCCAGCTGCTCTTCCAGAGAGCGGTTGTGCTCGACCATTTTTTTTGTGTCCTCGGCCAGTGTCAGGATAACTTTTTCCAGATCTTCTATGCTGTGAGCCTCTTGCAGATGATCAGTCACCGTGGCCAGAGACGTGCCGTAATCGGAGGTGGCATCATGCATGCCGCCGATGGCTTCGGCGACTTCGCCCAGAGCTTTTTGCAAGTGGTCGTTGATTTTGCGCATCGCATCATCAACAGATATGCGGGATATAAATTTGTTATAAAACTCCTGGCATATCTCGTCCGTGAACGGGCCTTCATGCCGGTCGATCGCATTGCAGATTTCCGGATCGCCTTCATAGTACCGGTACCAAAGCTCATAGCGTTCGGGAAGGCGCTGCAGCTTTTCCTGCTCGATCCTTTTCCACGCCGAAGCCGACGGGTCGTCGGGATTTTGTGTTTCCTTGGTTTGCATAGGCCTGTTTTATGTATTTAATTCAGGTTGTTATATCAATTCACTGCTGCCGTTTTTTAATCGTCTGCGGGTTGGGCAGATGTCTATACCTTCAATATCACAAAACCATTTTATATGATTTTGACAGGATTGCTATCATTTCTCGAAAAAATTGGTGCGTTTTCATAATGGGCGATAACATCTTCCATACTCTCGAAGGTGATAAAGCCCTTGTCTTTTTCCTGCGCGAACCCGGTAGCAATAATATTATCCACCAGCGCCAGTAAAGGATTCCAGTATCCGTCCGTATTCAATATGGCGACTTCCTTGTCATGCAGACCGATCATTTTCCACGTCAGAATTTCGAATGTTTCATCCAGCGTGCCGAATCCGCCGGGCAGAATCAGGAAGCCGTCCGATCTTTTTTCCATCAGCGCCTTGCGGTCGTGCATACTCTCGACAATATGCAACTCCGTAAGGTCCTTGTGTTTGGGCTCTTTATCCTGAAGATGGCCGGGAATAATGCCGATGACATCGCCGCCATGTTCCAGAGCGGCATCGGCGACGATCCCCATTAATCCGACGCGTCCGCCGCCGTAAACGACATCAATGCCGTTCAAGGCCAGCATTTTTCCACATTCATAGGCGGCGTTTTTATAGAGATCGTCCACAGACGAGGCGGCGCCGCAATAGACGCAAATCGTAGGTTTTTTTTGTTTTGTTGTTGCCATTTTTTCCGTTATGCGTAGTATTGTTTCGTTTCAGGCGTGACAAGATGACATTAATGTGAAAACGGGTCAAGCGTTTCGCGCGGAATGTGCGAAAAAAGCGCATGAACACAGGGGCGAGGGAATTGAATACAGCAACCGGAAGAAAACAATGACGGATAAAAAATCAGGTATTTGGCAGGTCATCAAGAACATCGTCTGTCAGGCGGTCAAAACAATTTGTGTGCCCGTTCACAGCGCGGGCTGGCCGTTTATTTTTGCGTTTGCTTTCGCAGCGCTTTTGATGGCGCTGGTCTATAAGCCTTTGGGCGTGGTCGGGCTGGTTCTGACTTTGTGGTGCGTTTATTTTTTCCGCGATCCGGTGCGGGTAACGCCGGTGCGCAACGGGCTGATTGTCAGCCCCGCAGACGGTATCGTGCAGATGATTACAAAGGCGGAACTGCCTGCGGAAATCGACAGAACCGGCAACGAAAAAGATCCGCTCTTCACCGCAAAAACGCTGACACGCATCAGTATTTTCCTGAACGTGTTTGACGTGCACGTCAATCGTGTACCGGCCGATGGCGAGGTAACGCAGGCGATCTATCATCCCGGAAAATTTCTGAATGCGGCAGCCGACAAAGCCAGCGAAGAGAATGAGCGTTCGACCGTTGTGATGAAACTCGCAGCAAAAAAAGATACCTCCATCGCTTTTGTGCAGATTGCCGGGCTGGTGGCGCGCCGCATCATTTGCGATGCGGAAAAGGGCAAGACATGCAAGGCGGGGGAGCGTTACGGAATCATCCGTTTTGGCAGCCGCATGGATATTTATCTTCCGCCGAAAACCATGGCGCTGGTGGCGGAAGGGCAACGCATGATCGGCGGCGAGACGGTGCTGGCGGATTTGACATCCAATGAGAAAACGCGGGACGGCGAGGTCAGGTAAATCCAAAACGGGGTCAAAATGGTCGGAAGAAAACGCAAAGCGGCAGGGCGGACAAACGGTGAAACGGCGGCAAAAGTGACATCCTTCCACCGTCTTGTGCCGAATATGATTACAATCGCAGCATTATGCGCCGGACTTTCGGCGATTCAATTCGCGATTGCCGGCCGGTTCGAAGCCGCAGTACTGGCGATTGTTGCGGCAGCATTTCTTGATGCGTTCGACGGTGCCGCCGCACGTATTCTGAATGCGTCAAGCAAGCTGGGCGCGGAGCTTGATTCCCTTTCCGATTTTCTGTGTTTCGGTGTTGCGCCGGCTTTGGTGCTGCATCTGTGGTCGCTGCACATGTTCGGGCGCATCGGCTGGATTGTCACACTGGTTTTTGCCGTGGCGGTGGCGTTGCGTCTGGCGCGTTTTAACGCGGCCGGTAAAGAAAATCCCGATGTAAACCGCAGTTATTTCTCCGGTGTGCCGTCGCCGACAGGGGCGGGGATGGCGATTCTGCCGATGATTATCAGTTTTCAGATGGATGCACCTGCAGACGGGGCAATGCTGCTGGTGCAGCGACCGGAATTTGTCGGGTTGTGGATGCTGCTTTTTGCGGGGCTGATGGTCAGCTATGTACCGACTTTTTCAACCAAACAGATACGCCTGCCGCCGAAACTTGTTATTCCTGCGCTGTGCGCTTTCGGTTTGATGGCAGCGGGTCTGATAAATGCGCCTTGGCAGACTTTGACGGCGATGGGCGTGATTTACGGGCTGAGCATTCCCGTATCGGCATGGCTGGCCTGGCGCAAGGAGATGTCAAAACAGGTATCTGCTGCAGAGAAAGATTCGGATAATATTGATTCAAAATAGTTTTTTCTGAAGGGGGCGCACTATGGCGGAAGAAGCCATTGATTTCGGCAATACGAAGCATGAAGATGTCGAGATTCGCAAAAGCGAACGTCTTTATAACGGGTATCGCAAGATTGACCGTTTTACATTCACGCACCGTGCAATGAATCCCGATGCCCCGCCGTGGTTGCCGGAAATGCAGCGCGAGCTGTGCCGTCTGGCGCGTGTGGCGGTCGTGCTGATTTATGAGCCGCGGGATGATGTTGTGCTGCTCAGCCGCCAGTTTCGCATGGGCGCCGTTCTGCGCGGGGATGATGCGCCTTTCATGATCGAATGTGCTGCGGGGTGTGTTGATGACGGCGAAACGCCCGAGGATGCCGCGCGGCGGGAGAGTTTTGAAGAAACGGGAGCAAAAATCCTTGATCTGGAATATATCGGCCGCGCCTTCCCGAGCGCCGGTTCGACGGATGAAGAATGTTATTTTTATTGCGGACGTATGGCGGAGATTCCCGAGGAGCGCTATCACGGTCTGGCTGAAGAGGGCGAGGAAATCGAAACCTTCGTTCTGCCCGCATCGGAGATTGCCGCACTGATCGATGGCGACAAAGTGCAAAATTCGAATGCGCTGATTTTATTGAACTGGTTTTTACGCCACCGTGACCGTCTGCGCGGACAGTGGCTGGAAAAAGAATGATCGGTTTTTTTATTGATATTTTTCCCGTATTGGGAATTGCCGCAACATTTGCAATCGGCCTGAATCTGAAACAGGGATCATTGGCTAAATCACTGGTTTTCGTGTTTGGGCCGGTGGTGACGATTATTCTTGGTGCCGCCATGGCCAAACTCAGCAGCAGCCCACATCTGCTGTTTGCAGCATTATCGGCCGTGCTCTATGCGGTATTGATACCTTATTACGCTTATCTGGCATGGCTGTGGTTTTGCAAAAGAATCCTCAAAGCCAAAGGCGACCGTGCGGAGAAAAAGCGTTATGAAATGCGGCATCGGCTGTTCGACCGGATGGAACAAAAAGCCGCCCGGGACGCAGAGGAGCGCCAGAAATGGAAAGAAATGCAGGAACGGAAACGCCGCGAAGCCGAACTGGCTGCCGAGATGAGGGCAAAGAAAGATAAACAGGACAAAAAAGACAGTATCGGCAAGGATGAAGAAATCTGAGCCTTGATTTCTATCTGTGGAGGATATGCATGGACGCGCTGATTACAACGGAGGAACTGGCCGAAATTCTGGATAGTCCGGGTATCAGAATTGTTGACGGCAGTTATATGCTTGCAGCAGACGGGCAGGGACGTGCGGGGGCGGTGCGAATTTCCGGTGCTGTCGATTTCGATATTGATGATATTGCCGACCCTGACGCCGATTTTCCGCATATGCTGCCGGATGCCGCGCTGTTTTCAAAGAAACTCGGTGCGCTCGGCATTTCAGAAAACGACCATGTCATCGTCTATGCGCGAGAGAATACCGGCCTTGCTGCTTGTCGTGTCTGGTGGATGCTGCGCGTTTTCGGCCATAAAGATGTGCAGGTGCTGGACGGGGGCTTGCAAAAGTGGCTGCGGGAAAACCGTCCGGTGACGGAAGAAATCGTCGCGCCAAAAGTGACGACATACCGCGCAGATTTTCAGTTGGAACTGGTTGTTGATGCCGATGCGGTCGCCGGAGTTCTGGAAGATACGCAAACGCTGATACTGGACGCGCGCGACAATTTCCGTTTCGAAAATCACGGCCATATTCCGGGATCAGTCAATCTGCCTTATGCTGATTTTTTTGACGGGGACGGCTGTTTTAGATCGCTTGAAGAATGCCGCGCATTGATCGCGCGCAGCGGTGTTGACGGCGCGGAACGCATTATTGCCAGCTGCGGCAGCGGCGTGACGGCCTGTGTAACGGTGCTGGCGCTGTATAGGTTGGGGCGGAAGGATGTCGCCGTTTATGACGGCTCATGGACGGAATGGGGCGCATATGCGCATCTTCCAAAACAAACCGGTGTTTCAAAAAGGGAGATATGCAGATGAGTGAAAAACAGGATCCGCGCAAACATGCAAAAACGCTGCTGGCGCATCTCGGCTCGCAACCCCTGCGTTATGACGGTGTGGTCAACACGCCTGTGCACCGTGCCTCGACATTTGTGATCGACACATATGAACATTTTCTCAACTGTTTTGAAGCGCCATACCGTTACGGGCGGGAAAGCACGCCGTCAAGTACAGCGTTCGAGCAGGCGATTGCCACGCTGGACGGTGCGGCGGGCTGCGTTGTGACATCTTCAGGGCTGGCGGCGATCAACGGCGCGATCCTGTCTTTTGTCACGGCGGGCGATCATATTCTGCTGCCGGATAATTTTTACGGTTTTGCCCGTGACTTTTGCACACGGACGCTGAGCCGTTTCGGGGTAGAAATTGAATATTATGATCCGATGTGTGGGGCGGAGATTGAAAAACAGATCAAAGATACAACAAAAATCCTGTATCTGGAAGCCCCGGGCTCGCTGAGTTATGAAGTGCAGGATATCGGTGCGTTTGTTGCCGCGGCAAAAAAACATGATTTGATCACGATGATCGATAACAGCTGGGGAACGCCGCTGCATTTGCGGCCGCTGGAATTGGGGATCGATATTTCCATCATCTCCGCAACAAAATATATTTCCGGCCATTCGGATATGATGCTGGGCGTAATTTCCTGTAATGAAAAAACTTTGAAACCTGTGCGCGATACGATTCGCCAGCTTGGCAATTGTGCGGGATCGGAGGAGCTGTATCTCGGCCTGCGCGGATTGCGGACGCTGGATGTGCGGATGGAACGCCACAGTGAAAGCGGTTTGGCGCTGGCGCATTGGCTGTCCGGGCATGAGGCAATAAAAAAAGTGCTGCATCCGGCGCTGCCGGAATCGCCGGGGCATGAGAACTGGAAGAAATACTTTACCGGCTGTTCAGGCGTTTTTGCCGTGGTGCTGCACGAAACCGACCGCACAAAAATTGCTGCGATGTTGGACGGTATGGAGATTTTTAAAATGGGATTCAGCTGGGGCGGCTATGAATCGCTATTATTTCCCGAACAGTTGAATCCGGCGCGTATCACCAAACCCTGGGAGGGGGACGGTTTTCTGCTACGCATTCATCCCGGTCTTGAAGATATGGAGGATCTGAAAAACGACCTTCAGCAGGGTCTTGTCCGCCTGACGGCATGACGGGGCTTGCTTTTTTAATGTAAAATGCTATATTTTCGGAAATCGTGAAATGCGGGTGTAGCTTAATGGTAAAGCCCTAGCCTTCCAAGCTAGTTACGTGGGTTCGATTCCCATCACCCGCTCCATTTATTCACAAAAGGTCTTTCTCATGAAAAAACTTGCTGTTCTTGTTGTCCTGCTTGGTGCAATCGGTGCGGGTGTCTATTTTTATTCCGGATTTATGATCAAGCCGGTTGCACAGTTTGTCGCAGGCTATACGCTGGGGACAAAGGTGACGATTGCGGATATGGACGTATCTTTCGGCGATAAAACCGTAGAGACGCGCCGGATTCGCGTTAACAATCCGCATGGGTTTAGCGCTCCGTATTTTATGCAGGTGGATTTTGCGCGGATTTCCGCCCGTCAATTGCGGGGCGATGTGCTGGTCTTTGAAAATGTCAATTTTCACGGCATTGATATGCGTTATGAAATGGGTGTAGGCGGTACAAATCTTGGTGCGATACTCGACAATATCAAAAAAATGTCGGGAACGGAGTCACGCATGAGTCGGGATGTTGTTATTGAACGCCTGTCTTTGACAGGCATACGGGTTACACCGCTAGCGACGGTGGCGCAAATCAGCGGCCAGGGCGCAACCACTGTTCCGGATATCGTACTGACAAATATCGGCACAACGGCGGAGCCTGTTTCGACGGAGGAGGCATTGACGCAAATCATGACAGCGCTCTCACGCAGTGTGATGCGGGCTGTCTCCGAAACCGGTCTGGGCGATACGTTTTATCGCGGCGCGACCGACGGCGCAATTCCCGAAAGCGATATGGACGAAAGACTGGATCGTGCGCAGGATCTGATGCGCGGCGTATTGGGACGTTAGTTGGGGAGCGGCACCATGTTTGCAGAGCGCTATATCATTCAGGGCAACAAAGACAATTTTGACCGTATCCGGAATATTTCCGAGCATTTCGGCAAAGTCGCCTCAATCAACGCCGAACAGCACAGCGTCACGCTGACAGAAAAGCCGAAAGGCTATTTCGAGAGAAAGCTGAAAGGCGCAGGCGCGCAGATTATCGAGATGAGGAATCGTCATTACCCCGACGATCCCTACCATTCGCGATATTACTGCTGATCAGCGGCCGTATATCCGGCGTATATCTTTCAATAGCTGTTCGCGTCTTTTCTGTTCGCGTTGTCTGCGACGGGCGGCCTCTTCTTCCCGCTGTTTTCGATAGTCTTTATGGGAGGTGTCAAATTGCTGCTGTGACAACGTCACAAGCCGCATATCAACGATGTTGTTCAAGTCATTATAACGGTATTTGATTTTCGGGTGTCTCGACTGCCGCACGGCGCGGTGGCTGTTCAGCAGCATATCCTCGGTTTTGTCCAGAGGTGCGTTGAAAATCACAAAGCGTTTTTCCCCGTTTTTATGCGGTGTCAATTCGACGCATGTGCGTTCCGCATTTTTGCCCAGTACGGGGTGGTAATCGTATTTGTGAATATTATAGACATTTTCCGGCGACATATAAAATCCGCCTTCGCGGATGGTCAGCCGCTCTTTGTCTTCCTGTACAACGATATGAGCCTTGATATAGGGCATGTCCTGCTTACCGCAATGATGAATAAATATCGCGGAAGAATAACAGAAATGCCTGATTATGTCAATCATCAAGAGGTTTATCAATGCGGGCGTGGGTGAAGACCGCGATATCTTTGATCGGGACTTTGCCGCGCTCTTTGAAATGCAGCCAGCTGCCTTTTTTATCGATAAAACGGTCAATGAACTCCTCGCCGTCGCGCAGCTGGATATAAACTTTTTTGTTTTTTTGCGTCGAATAGTGACTGGGGGAGCGTTTTTTGGCCATGTGCGGAATATAGCAGCTTCGGCAGGAAAAGACAAAAATCTTGCACGCGGCGCGGCAATATGTTAAAAAAATGGAAAGCAAGGGGAAAATATGGGCAGCTACAGATTTGACGATCCCGATGCGGATTTGCGCTATGCGGTGAATATCGTACTCGGCAACGGCAATGATTCCGAAGCGGCGCTTGTGGCATCCTGCGCTGTGCTGAGCGGCGCAAATCCCGATATGGTGGTCGATGAAATGATGGGCTATACGGCGCTGGCCGCGGCTATGGTTTCGGGTGGAACGGAAACCGTGCGGGCTTTGCTGAAAGCGGGGGCTGATCCGAATATTCCGTCCAAACATTACGGAACGCCGCTGACGCAGCATCTCTGGCAGATTTTTGGGCCGGTCAAACCCGAGCTGGTTAAAATGCTGCTGGATCACGGCGCGCGTCCCGATATCCCCGACAATCATGGACATACGGCACTGGATTATGCCCGCATGCGTGAATTGCCCGAAATGACCAAAATCTTTGAAAATTTTCTGGCAGGAGAAAAAACGCAAAACATGACAACACGTCAAGACAGTCAGGCGGCTTTGCGCCGCTATCTGCGCCGTCCGAAATAAACAAAAATAATCGGCAAGAATCCTGCAAATATATTGCAATATGTAAAATATTATGTTAGGATAAACGCTGTTTCGGGCAGGATTATTTTGCAGGGCCGGGGTGCGGATGCGGAGTATTGAAAATTGAAAATCAACCTTTTGAAAAAGAAGGCGGCAAAAAAAGAAGACGGGAAAAAAGCTCCCCGTCCTGTCTGGTATAAGACGTTATTCCGGCGCAACGCCAATATTTTTGTCAAAGCGGCGCGAACGCTTGCCTTGGCGCTTATCGGTTATCTGGGATTTGAAGCATCGCTGCCGCATGTGCTGGACGGCCGTCCGCTGCATGACAATGAAATCAGGGTTTTGCAGAAAATGGGCTATGACGATTCCATTGATTACAGCAAGGTCAAAATCCACAGCTCTGCCTTTGCCGACCGGTATATGAATCTGTTTCAGATGCACAAGGCGGCCAAGGGCAATGTCGTAATGGTGCGGAGCAAAAATCATGTCGATGATTTTACGAAGGCGGACGAGATTGAAAAATTTTTCTTTCTGCACGAAATGGGGCATGTCTGGCAGCATCAAAACCGTGTGATGCTCATGCAGGGACACGCGCTGAAAGATGCGTTTTCCCATCTGGTTTTGCGGCGGGATGTTGACGATCATTATGAATACAGGCTGAAAGACGGCAAAGACTTGATGAATTACGGGCTGGAACAGCAGCCGAATATCATTGCCGATTTTTACCGCCTGTCGCAGAAAGGCTCTTATCCCCTGATGATGCGGGAGGGCGCAAAGGCCGATACATATACGCCCGAAGGGCGGGAAGAGCTGGCAGAACGCTATCGCAACGTATTGGGGGATTTTCTTGAAGACCCGCATTATGCACGCAACCGCGTTTTACAGCCGTGGAAGTGAGGCGGGAAGATCATGAAAACATCGGCGGAAATTTTCAATGAGTTGGCGGAGAAAAACGGCGCAGGGCTTTGCCGTCCCGTTGCGACGGTGACGGCCTATCCCGTAAAAAAGGGAGAGGAAGCCGTTGCCCCCGGAAATTTCGGTATGGAGGTCGAATTTATTGCGCCGGCC
>SKHU01000210.1 GCA_007116755.1 Alphaproteobacteria bacterium | reverse complement strand
TGAATGGAGTGGAAATACTTCCGCTTCAAAATTATACGAATCCAGATCAACTGTTCCGATAAATTCGTAATAGCTGAAATATTCGCGTTCGATCTGGTTGATTCGCCGGTTGATCCGTTCGCGGATATTGCGCCAGTCAAATTCATTACGGAAATGCTCCAGAACCAGATCGCAATCGAACAGCCGCGCATAGCCATCGAGATATCTCTCCGGCCGTTCATCTGCCGGCAGGGACAGCACGAAAGTCGTTATAAGCGATTGGTAATTCGTTACAATAAATCCTGTGCCGATTTCGGTGAAGCCGTGGGCATTTTTCGGTAATGCTCCCAGCGACAGAACAGAAGCCAGTAAAAAACAGAAAACGGTTTGTTTTATACGCATGGTCTTTTAAATTCCCTGTTCCGGTTTTTATCTTAACTATCGGTCATTATATCATATGAAATATTTATTTTCTTTTAAAGCTCTCTAAAGCCGCGCGCCAGACTTTTTGCATTACGCCGGGCAGGGCGCGCTGCTCTACTTCGGCGGCGGGGACCCAGCTTTGCCTGTTTTCCGCGGAAGTTTCCGTGCCGCAGCCCTGCCAGACGGAAAGGCGCAGCGTGAAATGCGTGAAATGATGCACGATTTCCTCCGGCAGAACCTGCCATTCCGCTGTTTTTACCGTTTGCGGCAGATATTTTTTGATATCTTTTCCGGTTTTCGGCGGTGTTTCATTCCACGGCGTGGAGGGAAATTCCGTCATTCCGCCCAAAAGCCCGTCATCGGGGCGCTTTTGCAGGAATACCGATTTTTTGTCCGGACAAAACAGTACAAAAACCGTGCCGTAACGCACAGGTTTGACCGTTTTCGGCGGAGGAACGGGCAGATCGGCGGCGATACCGTTCAGATGCGCAACGCATCCGCCCTGCCACGGGCAACGGCCGCATTGCGGGTTTTTCGGTGTGCACAGCGTTGCGCCCAGCTCCATCAGGCTTTGGGTAAAATCTCCGGCACGTGTTTTTCCGGCAAAGACCAGCTTTTCGGCTTCGGATTTTAAAAATTTCTTATTGTCGCGCAGCGGCGTTTTCAGCCCGTGATAACGCGCTATGACGCGCTCGACATTGCCGTCCACGGCAGCGGCGGGAATATCAAAAGCAATCGAGGCGACGGCTGCCGCCGTATAGGGGCCGATTCCGGGCAATTTTCTCAATTCCGCCTCATCTGCCGGAAAATCCCCGCCATAATTTTCCATCACGGCTCTTGCGCATTGATGCAGATTGCGGGCGCGGGCGTAATAGCCCAGCCCCGCCCATGCTTCCAGCACGTCCTCACGGTCGGCCGCAGCCAGATTTTCGATCTGCGGCCATTTTTTCAGGAATTTCAAAAAATAGGGGATTACGGCTGTGACGGTTGTCTGCTGCAGCATAATCTCCGACAGCCAGACGCGGTAGGCGGGCGGCGGCGTTGCGGAGGGCGGGCTGCGCCACGGCAGATCGCGGCAATGCGCGTCATACCAGTCCAGCAATGTCTTGCGCAACACGGCAGCGGGGATGGTTTTTCTTGGCGGCACGGGCATTCTCTCTGGTGTTTTGCAAAATAATCCCATTATAATGGCCGTATGTCAAAACCGCGCCTTTTTTCTTCCGTTGTGCCGGGTCTGGCCGAAAACGCTTTCGGCCGGAAATCCGCATTGCTGGGCAAAATTCTGTCACATTGGGACCAGATTGCCGGCGCGGAAACCGCCCGCCGCGCCAAACCGGCCGAGCTGCATTACCGCAGCCGCAAAAAAGACGGAAAAAAAATCCGCGAAGTGGCGCTGTCGCTTTACGTCTGTGACGGCAGTGCCGCACTGGAGTTGCAATTCCAGACCGCGCTGCTGATCGAGAAAATCAATATGTTCGCCGGATATGATGCTATCTGCGAAATCCGCTTCCAGCAGGCACCGGAAATGTTTATCGATGCCCCGCGGCAAAAATTCAAAGCGCCGGAGATACCCGAACAGGAAAAGACAAAAATCCGCGCGCGTGTCGCAAGCGCGGGTATCGAAGATGACGATCTGCGCGCGGCGCTGGAAAAACTCGGCGCGGGAATCGCGGCGCAACACCGCCCCGCCGAATAGGGCGGAAACGGATAAAAGATTGCAACACGCGGCGCAAAATGCTATCAGGAAGCGCCGCTTTCGGATAAATCTAAGGACGTGAAAAAAATGAAAGTCACCGCCATTACGATACGCTCCGGCAATGTGCTGGAATACAATGACAAGTTATGGGTTGTTTTGAAAAGCGATATTCTCCAGCCCGGCAAGGGGGCGGCCGTTGTGCAGGTGGAAATGCGCGATATTGCCTCGGGCAACAAAACCAATGTCCGTTTCCGTACGCAGGAAACCGTCGAACGCGCCCGTGTGGACGAGGTGGAATACCAGTTTTTATTCGCCAATGACGATGATTTCACTTTCATGCACATGGAAACCTATGAACAGGTTGTTGTGCAGCGCGATATGATCGGTGACCCCGCTGTTTATCTGCAGGATGGTATGGTTGTGATTATGCAGATTTACGAGAACAGGCCGCTGGGCGTCAACCTGCCCGATCAGGTGGCGATGGAAATTGTCGAGGCCGATCCGGTGGTGAAGGGGCAGACCGCCTCTTCCTCCTATAAACCGGCCGTGCTGGAAAACGGCGTGCGCGTTATGGTGCCGCCGCATATCGAAAGCGGCACGCGTATTGTCGTCAAGACCGCAGATAACAGCTATGTCGAGCGGGCAAAAGACTAAAAAAAGAAAAAATGAAAGATTAAAAAATGAGACAAAGCCGCTATTCCGCCACAATCAATGTCATGGTCCGCGCCGCTGAAAAAGCCGCGCGCGGCCTTGTGCGCGATTTCGGCGAGGTTGAACAGCTTCAGGTCTCGAAAAAAGGCCCTGCGGATTTCGTATCCGCCGCCGATCTGCGTGCTGAGAAAACCATCCATGCCGAGTTGCAAAAGGCACGACCCGATTTCGGCTTTGTGATGGAGGAGCAGGGCAAACGCGCCGCAAAAAACGGTTCGGAATCATACTGGCTGATTGATCCGCTGGACGGCACGACGAATTTCCTGCACGGCATTCCGCACTGGGCGGTCTCCATCGCGCTGGAGGAAAAGGGCGAGATTATCGCCGGCGTGATTTATGACCCCGTCAAGGACGAGCTGTTTTATGCCGAAAAAGGCCGCGGCGCATTTATGAACAACCGCCGCCTGCGCGTTTCGGGACGGGAAAACCTTGCCGATGCCATCGTCGCGCTCGGCACGCCCGCCATCGGGAAAAAAGAAGATGATTATACGCTGTTTCTGCAGCAACTGGATGCGGTTGTGCGCCGCACGGTTTCAACGCGGCGCATGGGTGCGGCCTGCCTTGATCTGGCCTATGTGGCCGCCGGACGTTATGACGGCTTCTGGGAGGCGGGACTCAGCCCGTGGGATGTCGGCGCAGGTGCGCTGATTGTCAAAGAAGCCGGCGGTTTTCTCACCGATATTGACGGCAAGGCCGATTATATTTACGGGGGCAGCATTATTGCCGCCAATCCGCGCATTCACGCCCCGCTGTTGCAGCTGGTGGCGCAGAAACAGGAAAAGAAAGCTTCCGCCTGATTTCAGGAAACGGAATACGGGAGAAAAACAGTGACCATAGCAAATATCCGTACCATCATGTTTTCAGCCTGTCTCTTTTGCGGCGCAGGGCTTGCGGCGCTCTCTTTGCCGGTTATGGCGCAAAACCCTTCCGTGGAAGTCAATTATGATGTTCTGGACAACACCGCCGTGCGGCAGCATTACAGACCGATTGAAATCGAAGAGGAACTGCACATTCCCGCCCCCGCGCAACCTGCGCCGCCACAACAGCGCCGCGTCGAGATGCCCGACCTATCTGCGCCCGTATTGACCGCGCCGGAAGGTATTCCCCTTCCTGCCGCGCCGTCAGAGGATGACGGTACCCGACCGCTTTTGACCGATCCGGATTTGCATCGCGACACAACGGAAGATGAAATACAGCCGCCGCAACGCGAAGACGGAAC
>SKHU01000235.1 GCA_007116755.1 Alphaproteobacteria bacterium | reverse complement strand
GAAAAACTGTCCTGTCCTCCCGCAACAGAAAAAAAGGAAGAAAATTAAATGTCAGCCATTCAGCCCAAGCACAGCGAAACACAGGAGCAAAACATGTTTTTTCAGGAAAAACTGCAAAATGCGGATCCGGAGGTTTATCAGGCCGTGCGGCAGGAACTGCACCGCCAGCAGGAACAAATTGAACTGATCGCCTCGGAGAATATCGTCTCCCGCGCCGTGCTGGAAGCGCAAGGCAGCGTTTTGACCAACAAATATGCCGAAGGTTATCCCGGACGGCGCTATTACGGCGGCTGTGAATTCGTCGATGAAACGGAAACACTGGCAATCGAACGCGTGAAAAAACTCTTCGGTGCAAATTTCGCCAATGTCCAACCGCATTCGGGCGCACAGGCCAATCAGGCCGTGATGCTGGCGCTGCTGGAGCCGGGTGATACGATCCTCGGCATGTCACTGGCCTGCGGCGGCCATCTCACACACGGCGCTGCACCGAATATGTCGGGCAAATGGTTTAAAGCCGTGCAATACGGCGTACGCGCAGAAGATCATCTGATTGATTATGATGCCGTCAGAACTCTGGCGCAGGAACACCGTCCGAAAATGATTATCGCCGGCGCTTCGGCCTATCCGCGCAGCATCGATTTCAAACTGATGCGTGAAATTGCCGATGAGATCGGCGCATATCTGATGGTTGATATGGCGCATTATGCCGGTCTGATCGCGACAGGCATTTATCCCGATCCCGTGCCGCATGCGCATGTCGTGACCTCGACAACGCACAAAACCCTGCGCGGTCCCAGAGGCGGACTAATTCTGGCGCAGGATGAGGCAATCGGCAAAAAAATCAATTCCGCGGTCTTTCCCGGCCTGCAGGGCGGCCCGCTGGAACATGTGATCGCCGCCAAAGCCGTTGCCTTCGGCGAGGCGCTCTCCCCCTCTTTCAAAACCTATGCGCAGGCCGTACTGGACAATGCCCGCATACTGGCAGAAACCCTGAAACAGGGCGGGCTGGATATTGTTTCCGGCGGCACGGACTGCCATATGGTGCTGGTTGATCTGCGCCCGAAAGGTCTGACCGGACGTGATGCGGAAATCAGCCTTGAGCGCGCACACCTGACCTGCAACGAAAATGCCGTTCCCGATGACCCGCAAAAACCGATGGTGACCTCCGGCATCCGGCTGGGCAGTCCTGCGGCCACAACACGCGGTTTCGGTACAGAGGAATTCCGGCAGACTGCGGAAATGATTCTGGAAGTGCTGGACGGCGTTGCCGCAAATGGCATCGATGGCAATGAAGCCGTTGAAAAAGCCGTTGCACAGCGGGTCAAACAGCTTTGCGAAAAATTCCCGATCTACACGGATTTAATGTAAACAAACCATGAGGTGCGGCCATGAAATGTCCGTTTTGCAACAATACCGATACGCAAGTCAAAGATTCCCGCCCGACGGAAGATAATGCGACAATCCGGCGGCGGCGTACCTGCATGGAATGTCAGGCACGTTTTACGACCTTTGAGCGGGTACAACTGCGTGAATTGAACGTCCTGAAACAGGACGGACGGCGCGAAATCTTCGACCGCGACAAATTGCTGCGCTCGCTGAAACTGCCTTTGCAAAAACGCCCCGTGGACAGCACGGCTATCGAATGCGCCGTCAACAGCATTATCCGTCGTCTGGAAGAAACCGGTGATACGGATGTCACCAGCCAGATGATCGGCGAACAGGTCATGGCCGAACTGGCCGAACTGGATTCCGTGGCCTATGTGCGGTATGCCTCCATCTATAAAGACTTTAGGGAGGTCTCCGATTTCAATACCTTCGTCAGCAATCTTAATGAAAAAATTAAAAAGGCGGCACAGTCATGAAACGTGATGTCAAATTGACGGAAGGCTCGAAAAAAGCGCGGCGCAGCGCAGCACGGCTTGCTGCCGTTCAGGTGCTGTATCAGGCATGGCATCAGGAACAGCCGATCAAGAATGCGCTGGCCGAATACAACGCCCACCGTCTCGGCTTTCAGATGGATGGCGATTTATATGTGCCGGCCGACGGCGATTTGCTGGCCGATATCACGGGCGGCTATGATACGCGGCGCGAAGATATTGATGCGATGGTCGCCGGCGCGCTTGATGGACGCAGCCCCGAACAGATCGATAAGCTGCTGCTGCATATCCTCTGCGCGGGCGCATATGAAATACTGGCGCATCATGATATCGATACCGGTATTATCATTGCCGATTATCTCAACGTGACAGAAGCGTTTTTTGATAAAAACGAGAAAAAACTGGTCAACGCCGTCCTTGACCGGCTGGCAAAAACCCTGCGCGACTAACGCCCCTTAAAATATTATGAAATCGCGTTATGGTATTGACAAAGGCGCGAAAATCCTTTATAAATGCCCCTCCAACGAAAAACGGGCAGAAAGTCCGCAAAAAAGAACATAAAGGATAGAAAAACCGCCATGCAGAAAATTTTTCCGGTCAAAAACCAAAAGACGCACAGCCGCACGTCCCTCCCCGCCATCGCATATGCAAAAATCGCAGATTACCCGTCCAAAGACTGGTCATGCGGTATTTACCGCTATCGCGGTTTCAACGGCAACCGCGGCGCTTCCGGTATTCTGATTCAACTGCGCGGATAACGCGTATCCCCTTCTCCGTCTTCCTCTGACGATACGGCCGCACTCTCTGCTGCTGCCACCTGTTGTGCATTTGCCTGATTTCTTTGCAGCAATTCAATAACATCCCAAAACGGTACACCGCCGATATACCCCGAGATTGTTTCCGCATCCGTGCGCGCGCGCTCATATTGCTTGTAATTCATGATGTGAAAACGTCCGGCATCACGCAGCACAAAATTCAGTTGAAAATTCACACGGTGACTGACAACGCCGTTTGCATCAATGCCGGAAACAACAAGCTGCACGGCGTGAATTTCATCGTAATACAGTTTTTCCTGTTCCCGCTCGGCAAAGCGCTCGATATTGTTGAATTTGATCAGCGAAGACGGCTTGCCCAGCATTGCCACCCCCGTCCACAGCAGAATAGCCGCAATGATCAGATCAAATATAATATCTTCCCACCCGTCCTGCACATTTTCAAAAAAACTTCCTTCCCCTCCCACAAAAGGCAACAGGGCGCGCACCAGAACCACAGCGCCTAAAATCAGCGCCGACCATGCCGTCAGCCGCGATTTGATCGTCGGTTTGTATGTATAGACATAGGCGGTGCGCCCTTCGCCCAGACGGTATACGTCTTTATCAACGTGATCTGTAGCGTCAAGAAATTGCCATTCCGTCTGGTCCGCAACACGGTCACCGAAACCGGACGGCTTCGGCTTTTTTTCCATTTCCGGCTGATCCATTATGCGGAAACCCCTGTTTTTAAATGTTTGAAAATACTTTTTTCCTCGCTTTTTTAGTCTAGCCCAGAAAAAAATAAAAAAAAAGGTGCCGGTTTCCCGGCACCTTCCCAGAGTTTTGGAGTACTAAACCACTATGAAACCTCTTGTCTTAAGAACGCTTTCTCTTCTTGAAATCCGCGTAAACGATATTTTCGCTGCCGCCGTAATAATATTCGGGTTCCGCCTGCGGCAAAGCCGTCAGATCACCCATCAGGTAACGGACGCGCGCCGCCATGTCCTTCAGATGGAACGGTGCAGTTGTTACGGGCTGCGGCGAATAATCCGGCGAGTTGTAGGTATCCATCGCCACCGCGGCAAATCCCGTGATGAAAATCACATGCAGATACGGGTTGGCCTGCAGAGCCTTTTGTG
The DNA here is from genome assembly GCA_007116755.1 of Alphaproteobacteria bacterium. Classification (GTDB taxonomy): domain Bacteria; phylum Pseudomonadota; class Alphaproteobacteria; order Micavibrionales; family CSBR16-224; genus CSBR16-224. Next base: position 266 of record SKHU01000235.1, on the reverse strand, counting down.
CCAGAACAAAACCGTCCATGCCCGGCATAACAATATCGACAATCAGAACATCGAATTCAAACTGTCCGGACGTTCTCCACGCGTCGAGCGAGTTATCCGTCAGGATGACGTTGTGTCCGCTCTCTTTCAGCGTGCCCGTCAGATACGAGGCGATTTCTTCATTGTGTTCTGCGACCAGGATGCGTGCCATTGTTCTTATTCCCCTAAACTAAAAAATTTTACTCCACTCTAGACCCTTGTTTTTGTAACTTTCTGTTAAGAATGAT
>SKHU01000090.1 GCA_007116755.1 Alphaproteobacteria bacterium | reverse complement strand
ATAGAGGTATGCATCACGGCAAAATCCGGCGCGGCGGCTTTCATCTCTTTGCTTTTGACCGCGCTTTCACTGAACGGCACATAGCGGCGGGTCTTGTCGCCCGTCCACGGATAGATCGGCGTATTGGCGCTGCGCCGCCCTGCGAAAATAATGCCGCGCTTTATATCCGGCGCAAGTTTGGCCGCCTCGGCAATTGCGGTGTGGTCGAACGAGGTCAGCACGATCTGCGCGCGCGTAATCTGCCCTTTTTTCACGGCGCGGTCAATTTCGTCCAGAACCGGTTTCACCGCCCCTGCGCCTTTCAGCTCCAGATCAATGGTTTTCCCCGGATATTTTGCCGCCAGCGCAAAAAGGCCGGACAGGCGCGGCATTTTTCCGCCTTTTTTCAGGCGCAGCGCAGCGATTTCCTTATCGGAGAGATCGCCGAGGCGCTTGCCTTTCGTCTTTTTTGCCGAGGCGCGGTCAAGGCAGTAACGCAGCATATTGATCGTACGCGATATGCGCAGACGCGGCAGGTTGAGATGGCCGAGATCATGAACAAGAAACGGCGTGCCGTCTTTGGACAGGGAAATATCGGTTTCGATGCCGTCGGCGTTTTGAAATGCGGCGCGGAACGCGGCCAGCGTGTTCTCGTCCGTTTTTTTATCGTGCCTGAGGCCGCGATGTCCGATAATTTTGACCATAAAACATCTCTTGAAATATAAAATATCCTTCCAAGACTAGCACGGCGGCGAAAAAACGGAAAGACTGCCTGTCAAACAGGAATGTTTTATTTGCCTGCCGCATATGCTATAGATTCTATAAGGTAATATTTCCCGTGCAGTCCCTGCCGCCCCGCTACAGGAGAAATTTGATATGACGGTTGTTGAAAACAAGGAAAAGACGGATATGGCCAAAAAAACGGTTCTGATCGACCCTGCCGAAAAACCAAATCTGCGCATTGCGCTGCGCTGGGATCCGAAAGACAGCGATTATACAAGATTTCTTTATGACAGAAGCGGCAGCGTCGGCGGCGCAGGACAAGGCAAGGCACAGCGATTCTTTTTCTCCTTGCCGAGCAAGGCGATGAAAAAAGCGATGATGCTGCGGATCGCCGTGGCGATGCCCGTCAGCGCCGCTTTCGGATCAAAGGAAAAAACCGAGGACCTCAAACGCAGGCTGGTGTCCAAAAAGGACAGCCTGTTCAGCTTTACCCCCTCGCACGATATGGATCTTTTGTGTTTTTGTTACGATAAGGACGGCAACAAGATCGATTTTATCTCGCCGCTGGCCGATCATATGATTAACGAAGATTTATCGATCCTGCATTCGGGCGATAATCCCGACGGTGTCAGCGCGCTGGAGGATGAGGAAATTCTCGTGCGCCTGCCGATGATCGCCGATAATCTGCACTTGATGGTTTTTGTCGTCGACAACCAGAATCACAGTTTCGATCAGGTGGGCGGCGACCAGATTCGCGCCGTTGATACCAGTGTGGAGGAAGATTATTTCGTGCATAACCTGTCCGACGGCTGCGAATTCGGCCATAAGCAGACCTTCATTTTCGCCATGCTTGTCCGCACCGAGGACGGCAAATGGGAATTGCGGGAAATTTCCGAATACGTCAAAGTCAATGCGGATGAAGACTGCCCGCTTGACGACAGCATCGACGACATCATCCGCAACCGCTATCTTTAAACCGTCATCGTCTGTGATTTCCTGCTGCAAACAGGGCCTTCGGAAAATCCTGAAGCCCGATCTGACAAGACTCTTGAAATCATCCTGCACCGCAGTACAATGGTTCATCACCTTATGAGAAAGGCGTGAACCCATGTCTTCGTCGAAAGAGCCGAAAAAGGTTCTCATCGTCGGTGCCGGCCCCACGGGTCTGACGTCAGCTTTAGAGCTGGCGCGGCGGGGTATCGTGCCGAAACTCATCGACGCCAAGGAGTGCATCGCCCCCACCAGCCGCGCCACAGGTCTCAGCGTCAAGTCGCTGGAGTTGCTGGAGGCATCGGGCGTAACGCCACGCCTTGTCGCCACCGGCATCAAGGTCAATAACGCCAAAATCATGCAGGAAAAGGGCAAGGGCATCACGCTCGACTTCAACGAGCTGGCGCACAAATATAATTTCCTGCTCTGCCTGCCCCAGAACCACACCGAAATAATCATGCAGAAACGGTTTGAGGAACTGGGCGGCAACGTCGCGTACGATACGCGCCTTGTCAGTCTGACGCAGAAAAAGGACGGCACGGTCGAGGCTGTGATGGAGAAAAACGGCAAGCGCCTGACCGAGACCTTCAACGCCGTCATCGGCGCGGACGGTGTCAACAGCACGGTGCGCGACCGGATGGGCATCAAATTCAAGGAAAAAATCTATCCCGGCAAGTGGAGCGCCGCCGAATTCGACAGCAAGGACTGGCCGCACAAGCAGGACGAAATCCAGTATTTCATCGGCAAGGACGGCAATTTCGCAGTCGTCATGCCGCTGGGCGGCAACCGCTACCGCGCCGTGGCCAACACGGACGACGCGATGTCCTGCATTTTCGGCAAGCACAATATTGACAAGCTGCATTTCAACGCCGCCTTCGATGTCAGCGTGCGCCACGTCAAAACCTACCGGAAGGGGAACATTTTTCTGGCGGGCGATGCCGCTCATACCTACGCGCCCGCGGGCGTGCAGGGCGGTATGAACCTCGGCATCAGGGATGCCTGCTCCCTCGCCCGCCGTATCGCGGAGGACGACACCAAAACCTATACGCGCGAACGCAAGGCCGACGGCGCCGCCACCATCCGTGACAGCAACCTTGCCGTGCGCGTGGCGGGGTACAGTAACGTCTTCATGAAGGCCGCGCGCAACATGACCGTCGGCACGGCCATGCGCATCAAGACGCTCCGGCAGAAGGTCATCAAAAAATCTCTGGGCGCAAGGTGAAAGGTCTCAATTAGCCGGACGCGATTTGTTTTTTGGAGGCACGGGCCGGAATCGAACCGGCGTACAAGGATTTGCAGTCCTCTGCATAGCCACTCTGCCACCGCGCCTTTGGACAAGCCGTAATTTATACCGTAAGCGGCGGGATTGTCAAAATGAATCTGACTTGCACGTGTTCCCTCTTTTGTCGCCCCCTCCCCCGCGGGGGGGGGAGAGGGGGCGTGTATGCGGTTTGTATCAGGCGGCGGCGCTGCTGTTTTCTGTTCCGGCCAGTTCCTTGTCCCAGACCGCCATGGCGCGGCGGACATGGGGGATGGTGATCGAGCCGCCAACCAAGAGGCCAATCGACACAGAATCGGCGAGTTCTTCAGATGTTACCCCCGCCTTGTGACATTCGATCAGGTGGTACAAAATACAGTCATCGCAGCGCAGGACGAGCGAGGCAGTGAAGCCGAGCAATTCCTTGGTTTTTTTGTCCAGCGCGCCATGCTCATAGGTTTTGGCATCCAGCCCGTAAAAGCGTTTCTGGCTGGAATTGGCGTATTTGGCCAAAATCTCGTTATATTCTGTGCGTTCTTTTTGAAATGTTTCTATTTTCGACATTGTGTTTTTCCTTTCGGTGTTGTGTTAAAAGATCGGGGGTTAATACATAATTGAGTGCGTCCCGCGCCGCATCGCGGGAGGTTTCGCGGAAGCTTTCCACGCCCCAGCGCGTGGCATTGGTCTGCGGGCCGGTGACGTATAATCCGGCGCAGTTCTGCCGCCCCGCTTTGATGGAGGCCCCGTCATGCGGGTTGCGTGCCAGCAGCCCCGCCTTATCGGCGGCGCAGGCGAGTTTATCGACAGGTTTGCCGCTTTCGTCAAAAGCGCTGCGCCGGAGCGCGGCGGAATTGAACAGATGCGCGACTTTGATTTTATCTGCGATAACAAAGCCTTCTGAATCGCGTTTGACGTTTTCCGGTGTAACGGCCTGTTTGACAATCTCGATCTGTCCGCTTTCACGCAGTTCCTGAAACAGGCGGAAGCGTTCAGGTGTGGTCGGGTTGGCGTAATATTTGTCAATCAGCCGGATGAATTTTTCAATCCCTGCGCCTTGCGGGTGTTTTGTCGCCGCCTCCTGAAACCCCGCATTGTCAAAAGCAACCAGCACATGGCCAAGCGTGAAGCCT
>SKHU01000121.1 GCA_007116755.1 Alphaproteobacteria bacterium | reverse complement strand
TCCTGCGCTGGGCGCTGGGCGGAAACGAAGGGCCGCAAGCCGCCGACCGTCTGCATTACGATATCTGGATTGCCGCCGCACGGGCACGGGATCCCCGCGGCAATTTCAAGGAGGATTTCGCCGGATTGCTGCTGGATGATTTCCTGCCCGACAGTCTTGAGAAGGCGCAATATCACTGGCGCGCAGGTTTGGGATACGCCGCAGGTGAAGACGGCAAAAAACGCGAAACGCCGCGCCTGTTGATTCGTGTGGAGCCCTATATCAGCCCTGATGAGGAAAGCCGCATCTGGGATGCGTATCACGCCGATTCCCGTCTGGCCGGCATTGCCAAAACAATCTTCCGCAAAACCAAAACGCTGATGGTCGGCGATTTTCCGACCGACAGCCGCCGCATTCCGACAACGCTGCTGCACCGCACCCTGCGCAATGAAGAACATGCTGTAGACAATCTGAAACAGGGTTGGAGCACCCGCTGGCTTGCCCTGTTGTGGCCGCTTAATCTGGAGAGTTTTTTCACCTTCGGCGTTCATAAAATTATGCGCGGCTTTTCCGGTGCGGCCAACGCGAACAGTGCAGATACAGGCATCTCCGCATTTCTTGAACCTCTCGCGGAAAGCAACCGCCCGTGGACGGATATGTCGCGTCTGGCGCTGGCCGCAGCGCTGGTTTCCCCGCAGAAAGATATTTCCAAAACCGCCGCCGCCCTTTTGCACGATGCCGTCACGGACGGTCGCGCCGATGCTGCGGAATTTGCCCGCGTTCTGGCACGTATCAATGACGGCGGCTGGCTGAAGGCGGAAACGCTGTGCGGCGCGCTTAAGGATATCGCCGCAAGCGGGCTGCCGCACAAGTTTTTTGTCCATACGCTGCTGCAGGAATTCATCCTGCGCAGCATTGATCTGCCGCAGAATGCGCGGCCTCTCTTCGCGCTGATGGAAAAAACCATGACAGAGACGGCACAGGGGCCGAAACCCGAACTCATGGAAAAACTAGCCGAAATTGATACGGAAGAAAGCCGCAGCGCCGCCAAAAAACTCGCGGCCATACCTGCCGGAAATCCGGCGATGGCGCTGGAAGCCGAAACCCGCACCATCGAAACCCGCATCCGCCACGCGCGCAGATTACGCGCCGATACTGTGGCAAAGCCGCAATCCGTTTCCTCCTGAAGTTTTTGAATCTTGCTGTCTTACCGTCTTTCTTTCCTGCGGAGTCAATGGTATAGTCGTGCATATTTTTTTCATGGGAGGTACATCACATGATCCACCGTATTTTAATACCCGCAGTATTGCTGTGTTTTTTCTTTTCCGCCCCCGTTTTTGCGCAGCTTGTTCCGGCTTTTCCTTCCGGCCACCCCGATGCGGAGGAAATCGCGGAAACCGAAGAGGCGCTTGCCGAAAAACTTGAAGACCTCGCAGATCTGGCCGAAGAAGATGAAATGCTGCCCGCCGGATTGCATGAGCACCGGCTGGTGACAAAAGACGGGCTGGAGCGTCTTTACTACGTCTTTATCCCGCCGGAGATGCCGCGGGAATCACCCGGCACGGTGCAGCGGGAAAAATTTCCTGTCGTGATCGTACTGCACGGCGGCGGCGGTAACGCGCTGCAGGTGCGGCGACATGTGGAAATGGACGCGTTGGCCGCCGCGCGGCGTTTTATCACCGTCTATCCCGAAGGCACGGGCAAAAAAATTATGCGGCAAAAATTTGCGACATGGAACGGCGGTTTCTGCTGCGGAGAAGCGCAGGAAAACAATATTGATGATGCCGGATTTATCGCCGCAATGCTGGACGAGCTGGAGGAAAACTATCCTGTTGATTCCGCCCGTATCTATGCAACCGGTATCTCCAACGGCGGGCTGATGGCGCAGGTGCTGGCCTGCCGCCTTTCCGGCCGTATCGCCGCCGTATCCTCGATCGCCGGTCCCGGCGTACCGGAGGAATGCAACCCCGCGCGGCCGGTGCCGATGATGATCATCCACGGCACGGAGGATCGCTGCACCCCTTACGAAGGCGGAGAGAAATGCGGCGGCTGCTGGCAGGAGGTCATGGCCGAAGTCACGCCGTTCGAGCCGAAACGCGACGCGCATTTCCCCTGCATGGGTGCGGAAACACAGGAAGGATTCTGGCGCATGGCCAATGGCTGTCCTGCGGAACACACCGTCACGTTCAAGTCTGGCGACACAATGTGCCGCCAGAGCTTAAGCTGCAGGAACGACAGCCATGTGGCACTGTGTACGGTTTATGAAGGCGGACATACATGGCCCGGCGCGGCGGAGGCGCATTGCCTGCCTGTCCAGAAACTCTGTCAGGCGCGGCGCAACGTCATGGGACGCACCAGCCGTGATTTCAACGCCAATGAAATGATGTGGCGCTTTTTCAGCACCCACCGCCTGCCGCGGGACTAAGGCGACCGGCCGGAATTGATGAGGCCGTTGACAAACCCTTTCTGTTGTCATCGCGAGCCGCAATCAGCGGCGTGGCGATCCAGAAAAGCGGCGTAAACCGGAGAAGTTTATGGATTGCCACGCTCCCTTAAGGTCGCTCGCAATGACAAAATGAGGGGGGGGTCAGCAATCCGGGAATTAATCTGTATCGTTGCTGTCGGGATAATAATCTTCGGGATTAACGCTGCGGCCGAAATATTGCAGTGCCGGCGCAGTATAGCTCTGGCGCGGCACAAGGAAAATCGGCACATGCAATTCGCGGATGCGCCATGTCAGGCCGTCCAGACGGAACACGGCCCGCGCACGCAGATTGCCGCGCATCATCGCCACAAGCTCCGCCCCGCCCGGCACACCCGCACCATCGGGATACGTCAGCGTCATCTGATAGCCGAACAGCGGAAAATAGCTGCGCGATTCAATAAATGCCTCTTCGGGAATATTGCGAAACCACAAATCGCGGTAATAATACAGCAACGCGATATTTTCCGGCTGCACGTAATAATCGACAATCTCGTCGATTCTGTCGGCCGACGGCCCGATCGAGGCGCCCTGCTGCCCAAGTCTGGCTTTTTTATCGGCAATATCCTCTTTGAGAAACGCACGCAGCCCGTCCCAGTCGATTCTTTCCGCCAGCGCGGGCAAATCACGGTTTTTCACCGCTTCGATCACCTCGTTCATCGCCCGCTGCGTGCCGATATAGTAAAACAGGCCGCCCAACAGGACGGTCGCAAAAAATACAGGGGCAAAAATACGCAAAAACATAGGAATCCTTTCATTTTTTTCGTTATGCTATGCTATAGGATAAAACGGAAAAATGATAGCACGCGCCTTACTTGTTTTAGCCCCTGTGATGCTCTTCTGGAGCCTGACCGCCATTGCTTTGGCGAACGAACCCGTGCGCCTTGAAGGCATCGAAAAAGACACGCCGCTTTATACATGGGTGCGCGAGACGGTGCTGGAGAAATACAAAACCCGCCGCATTTTCGACAATGGCGATGCGGATGATCCGGAACTGCGCTTTTCCGGCATTCGCGGCGATGCGGAAAAGGCATTGCAGGCCAAAGGTCATTACAATCCGCAGATCGTTTTTACGCCGGGCGTACAATCGGCGCTGACAATCGATCCGGGGCCGATTTATACGATTTCGGAAATCGCCGCCACAGGTCTGGAACGCGAGGATATGCCCGAAATCTTCGGCATTGCGCCGGGCGATGTGCTGGATGCGGAAAATGTGCTGGAGGCGCAGCGGAAATTCTCCCGTGCGTTGCAGGCAGCAGGCTGTTATTACACGCTGCGCATCCGCAATCAGGTCGTGCTGGATCACGAGGCACAGACGGGCTCCGTGCGTTTCGTCATCGAAGCGGGGGCGGAGGCCGTATTCGGCGAAACCACCTTTGAAGGTGCGCCGCGTATCAAGGAAAAACATCTGCGCCGCTTTTTGCGTTACAAGGAAGGCGATTGCTGGGAATTCGGCAAGCTGGAGGCGACAAAATCCGCACTGATCGGTACGGGTCTGCTCAGCGTCGTGCGCGAGGTACTGCCCGATGCGCCGGATGAAAACGGCGTGGTCAATATCCGTTTTGAGCTGATGGAATCGGCGCGGCGCAGTATTCTGCTGGGCGGAAGTTTTTATACGGATGAAGGGCCAGGCAT
>SKHU01000197.1 GCA_007116755.1 Alphaproteobacteria bacterium | reverse complement strand
GTGTGACAACGGCGGCGGAAATGCTGGCGGCCTGCAGGGAGGAGCTGCCCTGCGATATTGCCGTCTGCGCCGCCGCCGTGGCCGACTGGACGCCGGAAAAATTTGCCGCGGAAAAAATAAAAAAAAGCGACGGCAAAAAAACGCCCGCGATTGCGCTGAAAGAAAATCCCGATATTCTGCAAACCATCGCCGCGCCGGGCAATATGCGTCCGCCGTTGGTGATCGGCTTTGCCGCCGAGACCGGAGATGTGATCGAACGGGCAACGGTAAAACTGGAAAAAAAGGGCTGCGACTGGATTGTCGCCAATGACGTATCCGAAGGCACGGATACGTTCGGCGGGGATGAGAATACGGTGCATCTTTTGAAAGGCAGCGGCAAAAAACCGTCTGTGACGGACTGGCCGCGCATGAGCAAAAGCGCCGTGGCGCAAAAACTGGTGGATGAAATCATTACAACATTGATATAACGGATACAAATATAAGGAAAAGGAGAAAACTATGACGGAAACGGAAATCAATATCAAACGGCTGGAGAACGGTGCAGGGCTGAACATGCCTGCTTATGCGACGGAACTTTCGGCGGGGATGGATCTGGAAGCGGCGGTCGAAGGTGATTTTGTGCTGAAATCCGGCGCATATGCATTGATTCCGACCGGCCTTGCCATTGCGCTGCCCGAAGGGTTCGAGGCGCAAATCCGCCCGCGTTCGGGTCTGGCTGCCAAACACGGCGTGACGGTTTTAAACAGCCCCGGCACGATTGATGCCGATTATCGCGGCGAGATCAAAGTCATTCTGATCAATCACGGCGCGGAGGATTTTGTCATCACGCGCGGTATGCGCATTGCGCAGATGGTCATCGCGCGGCATGCGCGGGCGCTGTGGCATGCGGTCGAAGACCTTGACGACACAAAGCGCGGCGCGGGCGGTTTCGGTTCGACCGGAACGGAGCGCATCGCCAAAGCATCATAACGCGCGACGCATGGAGTTTCGCGGCAAAATCTATGATTCGATTACAGAGACAATCGGCGCGACGCCGCTGGTGCGTCTGCCGCGCCTGACGGCGGAAACCGGCGTGAAGGCGGAAATTCTGGCCAAGCTGGAATTTTTCAATCCGCTGTCCAGCGTCAAGGACAGGCTGGCGCTGGCGCTGATCGAAGCGGGGGAAGCGGCGGGACAAATCACGAAAAACACGGTGATGATCGAGCCGACTTCGGGCAATACCGGAATCGGTCTGGGGTTTATCTGTGCGGCGCGCGGCTATCGTCTGATTCTGACGATGCCCGAAACCATGTCTTACGAACGCCGTAAAATGCTGCGTATGTTCGGGGCGGAGCTGCATCTGACCCCTGCGGAAGAGGGCATGAAAGGTGCGATTGCCAAAGCGCAGGCGCTGGCGGCGGAAATCAAAAACAGTTTTATTCCGCAGCAATTTGAAAACCCCGCCAATCCCGAAATTCACCGCGTCACAACGGCGGAGGAAATCTGGAACGACACCGAGGGCAAAGTGGATGTGCTGATTGCCGGAGTCGGAACAGGCGGTACGGTTACCGGTATTTCGCAGGCATTGAAGGCAAAAAAACCGCAGATCACGACCATCGCCATCGAGCCGGAGGACAGCGCGGTGTTGTCGGGCGGAAAAATCGGCCCGCATAAAATTCAGGGCATCGGCCCGGGTTTTGTTCCTGATATTCTGGATATGGAGGCGATTGACGAGGTGATGACGGTCTCCAATGAAAACGCCTATCAATGGACGCGCAAGGTGATTGAAACGGAAGGCATTCCTGTCGGCATTTCCGGCGGGGCGGCTTTGTGGGCGGCGTTTGAAATCGGCGCGCGCCGCGATATGCTGGGCAAGCAGATTGTCGTGATTATCCCCAGCTGCGCAGAGCGCTACCTGTCCCTGCCCGTTTTCGCCGATCTTGCGGAGGATTAGGTTTTATCTGCGAAAGAAAATAAAAACACCTGCAGAGAGATACGAAGGGGCGCGGCCGTCCTGTCAGCTGTCCGGCCGGGTCGGCATGCGGGAGGCGGCGTTGACGGTCAGAGTATCCGACAGTCCCGGCACGGGCAGGAACGGTTTGAAATCGTAACTGCCCGTCACTTCGATAAAATTCACGCCGGAAATCTGGGTTTCCGCGATCGTGATGTTCAGTGACGCCGCGCCGATTCCGGTCAAGGACATGGTTTCGACAATGGTGTCTTCAATATCCTGCGGCGACATATTGCCGCGCACGGCCGCGCTGCGCGTTGTGTCTTCGACCGCAAACTGGAACTGGTGGGAAATCCAGAAAAATCGGCCGAATTCCATGATCGCAAAAACGACGCTGAGAAACAGCACCGATACCAGTGCGAATTCAACAGCCGTCGCGCCGTCCTCGTTTCGGGCGAAACGTTTTACTTTATGTTTTATGGTGCGCATCATGGCTCTATTCCGTTTGCATACGGGAAAATCCCGTTAAAATAACTTCTTCCGGCAATCCCGGATAAGGCAGCATCGACCGGAAGCTCTGCTGCAGCTCTACGGCAAAAAACCGCCGCATATACCCGCCGCCGCAAGGCGAGGTGGCCGAACAGATCGCTTCCACGCCGTCGGAACACTCGCAGAATTCCTCCGCCGTGACCTGCAGCGATTCCGTGTCGCTGCCCAGAAATTCGGCTTGCAGCAGCACATCCTGCTGCAGATAATCGGGATCGCCGCCCTGTCGCACATATTCTGCGGCATTGCGCGCCAGATTGTCCAACTGCATCTTCATATGCAGATAGCGGCCGAAATCGGCCACGCCGATCATCAAAAACAGCAAAACCGGCGCCAGCAATGCAAATTCTGCGGCGGCGGCGCCCCGCGTATCGCGGAGGAAGTTTTTGAAAGACCGTTTCCCGTTCATCGCGTTTTTCGTTTCTCCTTTTCTTCTTTTCCGGCCGTTACCGTGTCAGGTTCACATACAGTGTTCCGATCGGCAGGGCAGCGCTGCCTTCGCAGTTATTGGCGATATTCGGATTACCGTGGAAATTCACGATCCGCGCAATCAGCTTGACGCAACCTGCGGTCGAAGAAAGCGAGGCGTTGCCGCCGAAACGCAGCCGCTGCGACGGGAAATAGGCTGCGCCGTCCACATCAATTGCCGCTGTTCCCAGAATGCGGTTTTCACTGCCGGTCGGCGGTGCGTCGCGATCCTGAAAAAACACGACCCCTTCCATTTCATCGCCTTTATCGGGAGCGGTGAAATTGATGGTTTTTCCGCCGGTAATATCCAGATTGGCGTAATTCGTTCCGGTGGAGGAGGTCAGGACAAAAGAGACGCCGTCGCCCGTCATGGTGCCGCCGCCTGTGACTTCAAAATCTCCGCCGTCCATTACATAGACGCCCGGTTCGAAAATCACATCGTTGTTGCTGGAAATTTTCAACCCGCCGCAATAGGTGCCGGGCGACAGAACGACGGTGCCGTTGGTGGAAATCTGTTGTTGCGATTCCGTACCGTCGCAGCCGCCTTTATATTCGTCGATTTCCCATTCTTCATAGGGGTCGTCGGTGCGCGGCGCGTTGGTGCGCAGCGTTTCATAGATAAAAGAGGTGTTGCCCTGTTCGTGATAATCGCCGGTGATCTGCACCGTGCCGATATTAATCTCGACATTGCCCTGAAGATTGAGCGCGTCGTCGGCGGAGGAGTTCACGGCAATGCCGCAGGCCGGCGAGTCCACCGTCACATTACCGATCACCTCGACGGTCGAGCCTTCAACCTGCTCCAGCCCCAGAACGCAGAATTCATGCGTCGGCACGCCGACTTCGGCTTCGGCCGCAGCGGCGATATTCACATCGCCCATAAACAGAGACGTGAAATACAACGAAGCATTCTGCGTCAGATCGACGCGGACGGTCGTATGGCCGCCCGCCCCTTCCGTGACGGTGATGGTCATGCCGTTGCCTGATCCGGTAGGGTTGAAATGGTTATGCGCGGCTTCCTTTCCCGCCGCCTCTTCATAGGCGCTTTTGTCGCCGCGCGCGATTTCCCATGCCGCGGCCAGTGCCGCCGCATCCGCCGCATTTTGCAGATTGCGCTGATTGACCAGCCAGCTTCCCGCATCGACGCCGAGCGCCGCCATACCCAGAAT
>SKHU01000052.1 GCA_007116755.1 Alphaproteobacteria bacterium | reverse complement strand
GGTATAAATTGTCTAAAAAGAGGAAGCACATGGAAAAATGGAAAACGGGAGAGATCGTTTCAGGGTTTGGAACCATTCCCGAACGCACGGCGGAGGATATTCTCGGCCATACCGCGTTGTCTTTGCCCTTTATTCCGCCGGGGGACAGCAATATTGGCGTCAGTTTCGAGTTTTTTCCGCCCAAAACCGAAAAAATGGAAGCCGTGCTGTGGGATTCCGTGCAGCAGCTTGCCCCGCTGGGGCCGCGTTTTTTTTCGGTGACCTATGGCGCGGGCGGGACAACGCGCGAACGCACCCATGATGCGGTGATCCGCATCCAGAAGGAAACCGCCATTCCGGCAGCAGCGCATCTGACCTGTATCGGCGCGACAAAAGAAGAAATCAACGAGATTGCCCGCGAATACTGGCAGGAGGGGATACGCCATATCGTCGCATTGCGCGGCGATCCGCCGGAGGGCGCGAAAAAATACAAGCCTGTCGCAGGCGGTTATGCCTATGCTTCCGAACTGATCGCAGGGCTAAAAAATATCGCGGATTTTGAGATCAGCGCCGCAGGCTATCCCGAAGTGCATCCCGAGGCAAGATCGCCCGAAGATGATCTTGATAATGTAAAGCGGAAAGTTGATGCGGGTGCTGCGCGCATTATCACGCAGTTTTTCATGGAGCCGGAATTCTTCCTGCGCTATCGCGACCGTCTGGCATCAGCAGGCGTGCATGTGCCTGTTGTGCCGGGGATTCTGCCGGTAACGAATTTCAACAGTATGAAGAAATTTGCCGCCATGTGCGCCACACATATCCCTGAATGGCTAGCGCTGCTGTTTGAAGGGCTGGATGACGAGCCGAAAACGCGCAACCTTGTCGCTGCCACTGTTGCGGCCGAGCAATGCCGCGTTTTATATAAAAACGGCGTGACGGATTTCCATTTCTACACTCTGAACCGCGCCGAATTGTCGCGAGCGATCTGCCATATGCTGGGAATGCGCGAGCAATCCGTACAAACGGCCTGAGCCGGAGTTTCCCTACATTGCTGCAATAGAATAAAAAAAATCGGCAATATAAAAACTCTTTACAAAATATTAACATTATGTTAATATAAAGTTAAGGAGTGGTTAAGAAAGTCTTAACAAAGAAGATTCGCGCAAAAGCGGCAAAAATGCTAGACTGGCAGTGACAGGAACGGAAAACAGGGGATTTCGGACAATGATGGCAGTAGTGAAATCAGCACTTAAAAGCCGGGAAAAAGATGCGGAAACAATGGCATCGGGCTCTGCGGCGCGACAACCGGCCAAAAAAACCGGTGCATCGGATGCTTCGCATCATGTGGTGATTGCAATTGACGGTCCGGCCGGTTCCGGCAAAGGAACGCTCGGGCGACGTCTTGCCGACGAACTTGGATTTGCTTTTCTTGATACCGGCGCGCTTTATCGCGCCGTTGCCATGGTGATGGTCGATATGAACGGCAATCCCGATTACGCCTCCGACATTGATTTTGCCATCAAAACCGCAACCAAATATCTGACCCCCGAATTATTGCAACGGCCGGAACTGCGCCGCGAAGATGTCGCGGCGATGGCTTCGAAAGTTGCCGCTGTTCCCGCCGTGCGTGATGCATTGCTGGATTTTCAGCGTGAATTCGCCGCAACACCGCAGGACGGTTTTGGCGGCGTTATTCTCGACGGGCGCGATATCGGCACGGTGGTCTGTCCCGATGCGGATATCAAGCTTTTCGTGACAGCTGATGCGGAAATTCGCGCCAAGCGCCGCTATGCGGAAGTGCGCGCCGCCGGAAAAAACAAATCCTATGACGATATCCTCGCGGATATGAAAGAGCGTGATACGCGCGACAGCACCCGCGCCATTGCCCCGACCAAACCGGCTGAAGATGCGATTGTCGTCGATACCAGCAATTGGGGCATTGAAGAAACCTTCCAGAACACGCTGGCGCAGATCCGCAACGCAATGGCCACCCGCGCCGCCAAAACCGCCTGAAATTCGAAGTTACCGCCTTTTCTGTCGTCTTGCGACGGTATATCATGACTTTACGGATTAATCAGTTAGAGAATTGATGTTATGAAATATTTGATGCTGCACATTGTCGGCATAATTGTCGTGGCCGCGCTCGCGCTTGGGCTGTTCGGCGTTATCACGGGAAACAATACGTTTGTGCTCTCTGTTTTGTTTCTTGGTATCTTGATGATGTTCTTTGCCTATCTGCATGCCGACGATATGCTTTCTTTCGATAAACGACTTATTAAAGACGAAGAGGACAGGAAGAAATGGAGCGCGTGGATGCGTTCGCCTGTTTTTAAGTTTCTGTTTGTGTGTGTTGATCTTGATGGTGGTCGTATTGATTTTCGGGGCATGGCTTGTTTTTATGCTGGAGTCGGAAGCGGCCGCCACTGTCTGGGATAGGGCTGAATCGGTTTATTCTTATATCACAGGGTTCTTCGGTGCCTCCGAGTGAACGGCCGCTTTAATCGCCGCAATTGGGACAATATTGAGACAGTAAAGAAGAACATATCCGCGCAGGATATAACATTGCACTCAGGTTAAAAAACGCGCTATCTTTTACCGATCAAAATACAAGAGTTGCGTAAAAGGCAAGATAATGGCGCGGGGAACGGGAAATCCTAGAGGCCGAAGATCAATCGGCCGTAACAAAAAAACCGTTGAAAAATGGGTTTTTTTGTCTCTTTTTGCGCTGTTTTTTTGTTTTTTTTCGGCCTCTGTGCAGGCCCAAAGCGGCGGCGAGTACTGGTTGCCGCCTTTGTCGCAGGAAGAAGAAAAAGATCCGCCCGCTGTTGACCGGCCGGAGGGCAAGAATTTGCGTGCGCGGATTCTTGACGAGATATTGGCCGTGGCACCGGAACTGGACGGGGATCCCGAACTGGAGCACATGGTTCGGGAAATTCAGGAACGCGTGGAAGCCGAATTGGTGCGCCATGTTGCGCAACGGGTGACACACCGTGTGACAAGAATGGCGGACACAGCAGATATAGATGGAGATAAAGATAAAGATAAAGATAAAGAGTCTTTCACGATTTCCGGAGCTTCCGGCGGCATCAATATTGCAGACATGCGCGGACGGGAAAGCCAGGAAATTGTTGATGATAAAAAGAAAGAAGAAGCCTACGGCGACGTGGACACCGGACAATACCGTCTTTTTCGTGATATCCATCAGGGATTGGCCGCCGGCGCTTCACCGTCATGGTCGCATCTGGAAACGGAGATGCGCGAAGCGCTGTTGACAGCTGCTTTTGAAAGCGGGAAATCCGTGCTTGCGACCTCGCAAAACCCGTTTCTCGGGTCTTTGGAGCTGGAATATGCGCTGGCACGCGGCGGCGTTCGCAGCTATTCCGTGCTGGGTATTTTACCGGTCTATGAAAGCGAAGATTTGCGCCACAGTGTCTTTTCGCAACTATCATGGCTTTCCGGCCGTCGCAGCGATGTGCGTCGCAATACCGCCAATATCGGTTTGGCATACCGTTATATGACGGAAAATGAAAAACATTTGCTGGGAGGCAATCTGTTCTTGGATCATGAATGGCCGCTGGGGCATCGGCGCGTTAGTCTGGGGGCGGATTATAAGAACAGCCTTTTCAGTTTGCACGGCAGCCGGTATATCGGGCTGAGCGGCTGGAAAGACAGGGATAACCTGATGCAGGAACGCGCAATGAGCGGGTGGGATCTGGAGCTTGGCGGACGTATTCCGGATTTTCCGTCGCTGGAGCTTTTTGTACGCGGTTATTTGTGGGAGCAGGATAAAACAGCCGTGCTGAACCCCGACGGCAGCAATATCTGGGGTCGCGAATTGCGTGCGGAGTATACGCCGGTGCCGTCTTTGACCTTTGAGGCGGCTGTACGTGACGAGACGTTATCGGATAATCCGGAAGGGCGGTTTGCCTTGCGTTATAATTATCGTTTTGGGCACAGCTTTCATGAACAGATGGCGCCGCAACAGCAGGATGCGCTGGACAGTGTCGCCGATCGTCGCTTTGAAAGGGTCAGGCGGGAAAACACGATCCGTACGCAGGAGCGCTTTAACCCTGACGGCAGTGCCCAAACGCCGGATAGTTTTGCCTTTTCTTCGGTTGAAAACGCCGCTTTTGG
>SKHU01000055.1 GCA_007116755.1 Alphaproteobacteria bacterium | reverse complement strand
GCTGCCGCTGCTGGTTGATGTTGATACGGGGTTTGACGACCCTGCCGAAACCGTGCAGGCGCTGGAGGCGGCGGGGGCGGCTGCCGTGCAGATCGAAGACCAGCAGGATTTGAAAATGTGCGGCCATCTGGACGGCAAACATGTCGTAACGACGGAGGAGATGGTCCTGCGGCTGAAAAAAGCCGCTGCGGCGAAAACCGATCCGGATTTTGTTGTCATGGCGCGTACCGATGCGCTGGCGGCGGAAGCCGACCGGCTGGCCGCCGAAACCGGAAAGCCGAAAAACGATGAAGAGATACAAGGCACAGCGCTGCAATTGACACTGGCACGGATTACCGCCTATGCCGAAGCCGGAGCGGATATGATTTTTGCCGAGGCTTTTCCTGATCCCGCAACCTATGCGGCGGTGAAAAACGCGGCGGGCGGTCTGCCGGTGCTGGCCAATATGACCGAATTCGGCAAGGTCGATCTGCTGACACCCGAAGAGCTGGACACGGCGGCAGGCGGCGTTGTCGATATTGTTCTTAATCCGCTATCCGTATATCGCGCCCAGCGCCAGACGGCGGCGGACGCCTATCGGGATATCCGCAAAACAGGATCGCAGCGCGGTCTGGTCAAAGACGGAAAACTGCAAAAACGCGGCGATTTTCAGGCGCTGGTCGATTATGACGGGCAGGTAGCGGCACGCACAGAAGAGCTGGCACAAAAAGACCGCCCGCAAGGCGGCCGGAATAACGGCCGCGCTTTATAAATCGGGCTCTAAAACTCCTGCTTTTTCAGATCACGGTGGCCGAGAATCAGGCCGAGGATATAGCCGCCGACCAGAAACGGAATAATCATATAGAAAAACAAACCCAGAACATGTTTCAGCATTGGAATTGTTGGAATGCTCAGGATGTTGGCCAGACATAACCCGTAAAAGAGCAACCCGCTGCGCCACAGCCAGATCATGCCGTAATCATGCGGGCGCATCTGGTGTTTGGGGATGGTTTCGTATCTCTCGCTGACCTGATCATAGGTATGTCCTGCGACCAGCTCCCATGTCAGCCAGAAAGCGACGGCCATGCGTGTGAGCCACAGCAATTCAATCGTCGCGCGGTCGGGGGGGAATACGGTCAGGATCAGATAGAGCAGGGCTAGCGACAGCGTAACCGGCCAGAAATGCGGCCCATCGGTGCGGTAGTAATTGATTTTCATCCAGACGATCAGCGTGATAGCCAGCGCCAGCAATATCCATTCCATTTCGGTGTGTCCTCCCTATATCTCCGTATTCGATTTTATCCATGTTTTTCGCGGCTGTCCATGACCGTTTCTTTGGTGTAGGATTGAAAAAGAAAAATTCTCAAGGTTTAAAGCCATGCCGAAAACCGCAGCGGAAAACAGTGAATATAAAAATTTCCTCACGCAATATCCCGATATCGCCGAGGTCGAGGCGTTTGTGGTCGATGCGTCGGGTGTTTTGCGCGGCAAGCGTTTGCCTGTTGCGGGGATAAAAAAACTTTTTTCCGGCGGGTTGCGCATGGCGCGCTCGGTCTATGCGCTCGATATTTACGGCAATGATGTCTTAAAAGCGGGGCTGGTCACGGAAACCGGTGACGGTGACGGCGTGTGTTTCGCGGTCAAGGGCAGCTTGAAACCTGTTTCGTGGCTGGACAGGCCGACGGCGCAGGTGATGCTGGACATGCAAAATGTTGACGGCACGGAGTTTTTCGGCAATACACGGCGTATTCTGGCGCGGGTGCTGGAGCGTTTCCATGCAAAAGGGCTTTCCCCCGTCATGGCAACGGAGCTGGAATTTTACCTTTACAGCATTGATAAGGAGAACAGGGGATACCCCGCGCCGCCGCTTTCCCCGAAAACCGGACGGCGGCAGGATGCGGTGCAGACTTACAGTATTGCCGAAATGCGCGAATTTGATGCGGTGCTGTCGGAGATACGCGCCGCCTGTGAAATTCAGGGCGTGCCGGCCGATACGGTATTGTCGGAAAACGGCCCCGGCCAGTTCGAGGTCAATCTGCTGCATTCAAATGATATTCTCGCCGCCGCCGATCAGGCCGTGTATTTAAAACGCATCGTCAAGGGCGCGGCGGAAAAGCACGGGCTGGGTGCAACATTCATGGCCAAACCCTATAGTCAGGAATCCGGTAACGGCTTTCATACGCATATCTCCGTTCTCGACAAAAACGGCGGCAATATTTTTGCCGGAAAAACGCAGGAAGGGTCGGAGGCGCTGCACCATGCGGCGGGCGGTATTTTGAAACATATGGCCGATTGCATGGTGGTGTTTGCGCCGAACATCAATTCCTACCGCCGTTTCGGAGAGGGCACACACGCGCCGACAAAAATCGCATGGGGGTATGACAACCGCTCCGTCGCGCTGCGTGTGCCTGATAGCGATCTTGAAAATACACGGCTGGAACACCGCGTCGCCGGAGCCGACGCACATCCCTATCTCGTACCCGCGGTGATTCTCGGTGCGATGCTGGACGGGATTGAAAAACAGATCAAGCCGCCGCCGCTCTTGACCGGCAATGCCTATGACAGCGATGCGGAAACCCTGCCCGTGACATGGGGCAAGGCTTTGCAGCGCTTTGAGAATTCGGAATTTATCGCCGACACGCTCGGCGCGGATTACCTCCGGCTTTATGCCGCCTGCAAGCGTCAGGAAAAAACGCTGTTCGAAAGTCGCATCACCGATGTAGAATATAATGCCTATTTAAGAGACGTATAAAACATGCAAAACGCGCGCTATCCCGAATCCTATTACGCAGCCACCGCCAACCCCGCACCGGAACGTCCGGCGCTGGAGGGGGAGAAAAGCTTTGATATCTGTATTGTCGGCGCGGGATATTCCGGTCTGGTGACAGGGCTGTTTCTGGCGGAAAAAGGCTATAAGGTTGCTGTGCTGGAATCGGAAAAGGTCGGATGGGGCGCATCAGGGCGCAACGGCGGCCAGCTCATCAACGGCTACAGCCGCGGTTTTGACGATATCAAAAAAGCATGGGGCGAGGATACGGCCAACGCCATCATCGCAATGAGTTTCGACGGCGCGGATATTCTGCGCGACAAGGTGAAAACCTATGACATCAAATGCGATCTGAAATCCACAGGCAGTTTTTTCGCCGCCTATACGCCCGCGCAGATGAAGGATCTGGAACATGAAAAAGCGGTCTGGGAGCGTTTCGGCCATACGGCGCTGGAGATCGTCGGGCCGGAGGGTATGGCGGAGATTGTCGATTCAAAAGTTTATTGCGGCGGAATGCTCGACCGCTGGGGAGGGCATATGCACCCTTTAAATCTGGCGCTGGGCGAGGCAGCGGCCATCGAAAAACTGGGCGGGACGATTTTTGAAAACAGCCGCGTCACCTCTGTGGATTACGACAAGGACAAGCCGGAGGTGCATACGGCGCGCGGAAAAATCACGGCGGATTTTGTTGTGATCTGCGGCAACGGCTATCTGGATAAAACCGTGCCGGCGCTGCGCGGCAAAGTGATGCCGGTCTCCAGCCAGATTATCACGACGGAAATTCTCGGCGAGGAACGCTGTAAAGCGCTGATGCCGCCCGATTTCTGTATCGAAGACTGCAATTATATTCTGGATTATTACCGTGTCACGGCCGATCACCGTCTGCTGTTCGGCGGGGGGATTGTTTATGGCGGCGAAACCTCGGCGGATATCGAATCCTCCCTGCGCAAAAGAATGGTCAAGGTTTTCCCCGAGCTGGAAAAAACAAAAATCGATTATGCGTGGAGCGGCACGATGGCCTTTACCTTCCGCCGTATGCCGCATATCGGGCGGCTGTCGCCAAGCGTCTATTTCGTGCAGGGCTACAGCGGCCACGGCGTCACGCCGACGCATCTTGTCGGCAAACTGCTGGCCGAGGCCGTCGCCGGACAATCGGCGGGTTTTGATGTATTCGCTTCTCTCAAACACTATCCTTTCCCCGGCGGCCGCATGTTCCGCGTGCCGCTGACGGTGATGGGCGCGTGGTTCTACGCCTTGCGCGAAAAACTCGGCCTGTAACCTGTTATTACGGTATCATCATGCACGGCACGTCTGAAAACGGTTATTTTTCCTCTTATTATGCGGCAACGGCGCATGATGCGCCCGCGCGTCCGGC
>SKHU01000237.1 GCA_007116755.1 Alphaproteobacteria bacterium | reverse complement strand
GAAGAGGCGCAGTTCCCCGCAGCGGAATTTGAAAAACGCGGCTATCACTGCTCCGTCAACGGGCAAAAAAGCTGGAACGGCGTTGCGATTCTCTCCAAAGAAAAACCAACGAATATTTTGAAAAACCTGCCCGGCGACGCGGGCGACGAGCAGGCGCGTTATATCGAGGCGGAGATCGGCGGCCTCCGCTATTGCTGCCTGTATCTGCCCAACGGCAATCCTGTCGATAGCGAGAAATACCCCTACAAGCTGCAATGGATGGACAGGCTTTACGCCCGCACACAGGAATTGCTGGCGGCGGAAATTCCGTTTGTCCTCGGCGGCGATTTCAATATTATTCCGGCCAATGAGGATTGTTACGATCCCGCCGCATGGCAGGATGACGCGCTGTTCCGCCTTGACAGCCGCAAGAAATTTCGCGCCCTTTTCTATCTCGGCCTGACGGACGCCTTCCGTGCCGAACACAGGGATACGCCCGGCGCCTATACCTTCTGGGATTATCAGGGCGGCGCATGGCAAAAAAATCAGGGCATCCGCATCGACCATTTCCTGCTCTCGCCGCAGGCCGCCGATAAGATGCAGCATTGCCGCATCGATTCAGACCCGCGCGGCAAAGACAAAGCATCCGACCACACCCCCATCATTCTGGAGATTGCCGCATGAGCGAAAATGAAAATATTGTCCTGACAGAGATTAACGGTGCCGTCGCCACCATCACCATGAACCGCCCCGAACTGCACAATGCCTTTAACGAGGAGGTGATCGCGGCGCTGACGGCGGCTTTTGAAGAAATGGGCAAAAACGATACCGTCCGCGCCGTGGTGCTGCGCGGCAACGGCAAAAGCTTTTCCGCCGGCGGCGATCTGAACTGGATGCGCAAAACCGCCGAATACGGTTTTGATGAAAATGTCGCCGATGCGATGACGCTGGGCAAGCTTTTAAAAACCATCAACACATTGCCGAAACCGACGATCGCCGTTGTGCACGGCAACGCCTTTGGCGGCGGTGTCGGCCTGACCGCCTGTTGCGATATCGCCATTGCCGAGAAAAACACCGTTTTCTGCCTGTCCGAAGTGCGCATCGGCCTCATCCCCAGCATTATCGCCCCTTATGTGATTGCGGCAATCGGCGAGCGGCAGGCGCGGCGCTTTTTTATGACGGCGGAGCGTTTTTCCGGCAAAAAAGCCCGCAAAATCGGCCTTGTCCATGAATCCCCCGAAGCGGATGAGTTGGAAGAAGTTCTGGCAGGCATCCTGTCGTCATTGATGGATGGCGCCCCCGGCGCACAGCGCATGAGCACAGAACTGATCCGCGAGATCGCTAAACGCCCGATTGATGATGATGTCATCACCCATACCGCCAAAAAAATCGCCGAAGCCCGCGCCTCCGCCGACGGCAAAGAAGGCCTCACTGCCTTTCTGAACAAGGGCGAACCGTCTTGGCGGACGCGAGCGTCCTGATTTTAATAGGCCAAAATTATGAATTCTCATCTTTGTAAAAAATTTCAAGAACTGGCAGAGCGTACTTGGAAGAAACTTGGCTTAACGACCCGTCCTAATATAAATACAACCCTGTCAGAAACATCCATCACAGATGATATTCTGCTTGAATTGGCAATGCTTAATAGCCCCAATATTGACCTCTACAAAACGCCACAGAATGAGGAGTGCAATAAAGGAACTGATTGGGAATTCTGGATAGGTCGTGACTCCGAATGGGTAAGGTATGCTATTCAGGCTAAAAAAATCGATCTTAAGACCGAAAAATATAAAACACTTCGTCACAAGGTTGGTGGCAAATTGCAGTTGGAAATTCTTAAGGATTACGCGAATAAAAATGAGGCCGTTCCGCTTTATTGTTTTTATAACTACGTTGGAGATAGCAATGTAACGGGGAGAATGTGCAGACATCATCATTGCCCTTGTCCATGCTGCTTTTATCGAGGCGATCCTTCTCATTTCCCTTCTCATTTCGGGATTACAATTACGCCCTTGCGTATTGTTGAATCCCTCATGGATCGTACAGAAGCAAAAAACAGAACATTTGATTGGATACATAAACGAAGAGAAACGCGTCCTTGGTCATGCCTTGTTTGTTGTGACCCGTTCCGCTCTGCTCATATTTGGAATGGTAAACAGCCAAAGATTTATCGATCTCTTCCAAAATTTCCAAAACAAGAAAAAATGGATGCTGAAATAAAAGAATCTATGAGTGCAGAAAATTCACTACTTTTTGAAAATGGGGAGTTTTATAATGAAGAAGCTGGCACTCCAAAAAATATTGCAGTCATTAATCTTTCACCATCTGATTAATTCACTGAAATTGAAGGAAATCAGGGGGCAGGCTCTTTCACAAGGGCGCGGCGCACGGCATCGGGTTCCTGATCGATCACGAAAAGGAAGTTCCGCGCCGCGCCGGTCGGCATGCGGCGGCCTTGCTCCCAGTCTTGCACGGTGCGCAGGTTGACGCCGAAATAAGCAGCAAACACACTTTGACTCATATTCAGCTTTTTGCGGATGCGCCGGACGTTGATTTCTTCGGGAATATGGACGACAGCCCCGTTTTGCTCGCCTTTTGCAAAAGCCAGCGCTTCCTCCATCCCTTTGATCATGCTTTGACTGATATCACTCATTTCTTTTGTCTCCTGTAAATATCCACAATTGCGGCGGCCAAAGATTTCATCACATTCTTTTCAGCATCACTGAGATTGTCTTTCCGGTTTTTCCCGTAGACCGTGACAAGAAAAACCGGAATATGAGCGCCGCTGAAAAACGTAATCACTCTGTATCCGCCGCTCTTCCCCTTATTTTTGGCCGCAATCCTGACTTTCCGCATTCCGCCCGTTCCGGAAATTTCATCACCGATTCCGGGATCGGATGCAACCAGTTCAACAATCGCTTCGCGCTCCTCATCCGACAAACCCAATTTTTTGGCGCGTCGTATAAATTCGGGCAACTCTACAACAGTTTGCATTCTATAACCCCATTATACGGCATTGCCGTATATTTGTCAATAATCTTCAGAAAAGCCGACGCGTAAACCGGCTCTTGCTTGCCCTGTAAGATTTCACCATCGCGCCGTGCGTGTCAATCGGGCTTGCTGTTTTTACATTTTGGCCGCCACTCCCCTGCCGAACGATGCGTGTTTTCCCCCTTGTCCGCCCTTACGCATTATGTTATATAATTTTGTCCAATCATTTTCAAACGGAGAGATCATATTATGACCGCCAATAAAAAAATCGACTTTGTGCTGCAATTCCCTGAAGGCAATTTTCTGATCGCGGGCGGAACGCCTTATTTTATGCCTGAAGGTGGTGACAAGGCCTATCTGGGCTGGGGTGAGAAAAAGGAGCTTTTGGGCAAATTCCATCACAAGCTTGAGACACGCTCCGAGGACTTCAAAAAATATGATCTGACTTATGAAATCGAGGACGGCGATCTGATTGCCGCGCGGCTGATCACACCCTTTAACCGCAGCGCCGGAAAGCTGGCGGATGATGCCGCCGTCGCAAAACTCAATGACGATCTTGAAAACGGGCATCTGGAACTGAAAGGCCGCGCCCGCCCGCCGCACATCACCCGCGCGGCGAAATTCGGTGACGGACGACTTTTGCTGCTGATTGACGGGCTGGAGAAAGAATCGCGCCACACGCTGTTGATCGGCACGCCGGGCAATTACGAGCAGATTGGGCTGGGCAGCGGCGTTCAAGGCGGCAACAGCTTTTACTATAAAACCGAAGACGGCACCGACCTTGCCCTGCCTTACGGTTACGGCGGCCCGAAACATGACGAAGCGCCGCAATACGGCAATGAGTATCTGGCCTATATCCCCGTAGAGAATGCGCAGGATCTTGCCGCTTTCGGCGTGGATTTCACCGCGCCCGACCCGCATCTTGACCCGTTCTGCAAAGAGATGGACGGCAGAAAACCGCCCGTTGCGCCCAAACCCGCCCCGAAAAGCGGGCCGTCCCGCTAAACACAAGGCCGCAAAGCCTGCACATAGACAAGCAAGAAAACTTATTGTTTCCAGGCTGATGCGGGCGACTCTGCTATTTCCATATTGACACCGCGCCGCCGGTGCATGTATAATGGAGATGTTAAAAAGTCGTCAGTCAATACGGCAAACAG
>SKHU01000225.1 GCA_007116755.1 Alphaproteobacteria bacterium | reverse complement strand
TATAAAGATCGTCCAGCGACGGCGCTTTGAATTTTTTGAAAATGCCCTGAAACGGTTTTTCCTGAAACTCCACACCTTCCTGACGGCATATTTTCTGCAGCATGGCTTTGCCGAGATTGGCGTATTGTTCCTGCTGCTGCATGCGGACAAAGCGGCGAATACGTGCATGCGCCTTGCCGGTGACGACAAAACGTTCCCAGTTGGGGGAGGGGGTTTGTTTGTCCGATGTGCGGATTTCGACCTGATCGCCGTTTTGCAACTGCGTGTTCAGCGGAACGATGCGTCCGTTCACTTTTGCGCCGACGCATGTATCGCCGACCTGCGAATGCACGGCATAGGCGAAATCGACCGGCGTTGCGCCTTTGGGCAGTTCGATCAGATCTCCCTGCGGTGTAAAGCAATAGACCTGCTCCTGAAACAGTTCCAGCTTGGTGTGTTCCAGAAATTCCTCGGGGCGGGCGGCCTGCTCGACAATATCCATGAGCTCGCGCAGCCAGCGGTATTGTTTGCCGCTTTTCTGGGCGTTTCCGGGAGTGTTTTTGTACGCCCAATGCGCGGCGACGCCGTATTCGGCCTCCTCATGCATCTCCGCAGAGCGGATCTGCATTTCAATTCTGTGGTTCTCCGGCCCGATGACGGTGGTGTGCAAACTACGGTAGCCGTTCTGTTTGGGGATGGAGATGTAATCCTTGAACCGGCCGGGGACGCTTGGATACAGCCCGTGAATAATTCCAAGGACGTGGTAGCAGGTTGACACGTCCTGCACAAGGATGCGGAAGGCCATAATATCCGAAAGCTGTTCGAACGAGACATTCTTGCGCTGCATTTTCAGCCAGATCGAATGCGGTGTTTTTTCCCGTCCGGTGATTTTTGCGTCGATTCCGGCGGCCTGAAGCTGTTTGCCGAGTTCGGCAATGATTTGCGAAACAACCTGTTCGCCTTCCGAACGCAAAAAGTCCAGACGTTTAACGATGCTTTCCCGTGCCTCGGGGTTCAGATAAAGGAAGGACAGGTCTTCCAGTTCTTCTTTCCAGCGGTGGATACCGATGCGTTCGGCCAGTGGCACATAAATCTCCAGCGTTTCACGGGCGATGCGTTTCTGCTTTTCCGGCTTGCTGATGTGGTGCAACGTACGCATATTGTGCAGCCTGTCGGCCAGTTTGACCAGCAGAACACGAATATCTTCCGACATGGCCAGAATAAGCTTGCGGAAATTTTCCGCCTGTTTTTCCTCCGGCCGCTGCAGTTCGATCTGGCTCAGCTTGGTTACGCCATCGACAAGCTTGCCGATTTCCGTGCCGAACAGCGCGTTGATTTCATCCAGTGTCGCATCCGTATCCTCGACCGTATCATGTAAAAGTGCGGTGATGATCGAAGCGGTGTCCATCTTCATATCGGTCAGGATGGCGGCAACTTCGAGCGGGTGGGAAAAATACGGATCCCCCGAGGCGCGCGTCTGCGAGCCGTGCATTTTCATCGCATAGACGTAAGCGCGGTTCAGCGCATTTTCATCCAGATCAGGATCATACGTCTTCACGCGGTTGATGAGTTCATATTGACGAATCATACCGTTCCAAGTCAGGGATCATGTTAAAAGAAAAACACCCGGCGGTCATTATAACCGTACCGGGTGTGTTTTGAAAATCAGATATTGCTGAAAAACAGCGAAAACTTTTATTTCAGGTCGTTTTCCTCTTCCGTTCCGGCGATGCCGTCATCATCAAGATCGTCTTTCTCTTCGCCGGTTTCTTCGTGCATGCCGCCGGCTTCCAGATTTTCTTCATCGGCGATCAGCTCCATATCGTCGAATTCTTCCGTATCGCCCTCGCCTTCCATCAGATCGATGACATCTTCCTCGTCTTCCTCGACCTCGATAACCTTCTGATAACCTTTGATCATATTTTCCTTCAGGCTGTCCAGATCAATCGTTTCATCGGCGATTTCGCGCAGGGCGACGACAGGGTTTTTGTCATTGTCGCGGTCAATGGTCAATACCGCGCCGGAGCCGATCTCGCGGGCGCGCTGGGAGGAGAGCAGAACCAGTTCAAAACGGTTCGGAATTTTTAAAATACAATCTTCTACGGTGACGCGAGCCATAATTTACCTCAAATTTCTTCAACTGTACTGGAAGACGGTTACTGTTCAACAAAGCCTTTTCCGGCTGGCGGAGGCGGCTATGCGTGCAGAAACTATATGATTTCCCGCGCCAATGCAAGCATTTATTGGCACGGTCGTCACAAATCTTTGCAAGCGGGGCGCGGAAAATAAAATATAAGCATAAATGATCTTGACAAATGTCAATGAAACTCCTACATAGAGCGGTGTGTTGCGATCAGTAATGTTGGATGGTGCTTCACGGAAATTGCCGGAGCAAATTTTATAAAGATGTGCGGGACGGTTTATCTGTTTTATGTTTAATATAAATATGCTATAATACGGATATTATTTGTTTCAGGACATTTGCATTTTTGTCCGGCGGTTGTCACAATACCCGTAAAAGGGGCTGAAAAAAAACAAAACAATAACAATAAGAAAACTGGAGAAAAAAATTGATAAAAAAGCCTTTTTACGCCGATGAAAAACTGGCGGTTTTTATCGACGGAGCGAATCTTTACGCGGCGACCCGCGCCCTTGAATTTGACATCGATTACAAGCTGCTGCTGGCCTGGTTGAAGCGCGAGTCGCGTCTGGTACGCGCCTTTTACTATACGGCGCTGTTTGACGATCAGGAATATTCTCCGATCCGTCCGCTGGTGGACTGGCTGGATTATAACGGCTATACGATGGTCACCAAGCCGGTCAAAGAATTTGTTGATCAGAACGGACGCCGCAAAATCAAAACCAATATCGATATCGAGCTGGCGCTGGACATGATCGAGCTGTCACCGCATGTCGATCATGTCGTCCTGTTTTCCGGTGACGGGGATTTCTACCGTCTGGTGAAATACATCCAGCGTAAGGGGATTCGCGTCACGGTTGTCAGCACGATCCAGACCTCGCCGTCGATGGTGGCAGACGAACTGCGCCGTCAGGCCGATCAGTTTATTGATCTGGCAGATTTGCCGCAACTGATTGCCGGTGCTCTTGATGTCGAGGAAAAACTGATTTACTCTGAAACGCAGGAAGCGGATACGCAGCAAATTCAGGCCTGATTGCTTGTGTTTTCAGGCTGAACCGTGAAAGCGGCGGCGGGAGAAAACATGGCGGAGCAGCAGCGGCAATTTTATCACTATACCTCAAAAGATTGCGGGCTGTGTCCGCGCCTTGCCGCGTTTCGCCGCGACAATGCGGAAAAATTCCCTGATAAATTCAATGCGCCCGTACCGTCTTTCGGTGCGGAGAATCCGTCCCTTTTAATCGTCGGCTTGGCTCCGGGGCTGAAGGGGGCGAATTTTTCCGGCCGGCCGTTTACCGGCGATTACGCAGGAGACACGCTCTATGCGGCTCTGCTGAAATTCGGCTTTGCGGAGGGTGTCTATCAAAAACACAAAGAAGACGGGCTGGTGTTGCGCGATTGCCGCATTACCAATGCTGTGCGCTGCGTGCCGCCGCAAAACAAGCCGGAAACGGCGGAGATCAAAACCTGCGGCAGTTTTCTTGAAAAAGAAATTGCAGAGATGCCGCGTCTGAAACTGGTGTTGGCGCTGGGAGGAATCGCGCATAACAGTTTCTTGCGTATTCTCGGGCATAAAGTTTCGGCCTATAAATTCGCGCACGGGGCGCTGCACGATCTGCCGGGCGGTTTGAAGCTGCTGGACAGCTACCACTGCTCGCGCTACAACGTCAATACGGGGCGGCTGACGGAGGAGATGTTCGATACCGTTTTTCTGCGGGTAAAAGAGGTGCTGGCGCAAGAAAATCTTTGAATTTCCGCGCATCTTGTGCGATAACGCGACTCTGTTTTAAATGGATAACCTTCGGGGAAAAAATTATGCATGATTTTCGGACCCATCATTGCGGCGCATTGCGGGACAGTCATAAGGACGAAACCGTCCGGCTGTCGGGCTGGATACACAGAAAACGCGATCACGGCGGTCTGCTGTTCATCGATCTGCGTGATCATTACGGCGTGACGCAATGTGTCATCAATATGGACAACCCGCTGTTCAAAAAGGTCGAGCATCTGCGTCT
>SKHU01000007.1 GCA_007116755.1 Alphaproteobacteria bacterium | reverse complement strand
TCGTTCCCGGCGCGGACGGGTTTTACGATGTCGAAAATTTTGAAAAAATCCTGCGCGATCTTTACGGCGATACCAAAATGAAGGACAGCCTGACCGATCTGATCGTCACCGCGACGGATATGAAATCCTATCGCCCGGCATGGATCAAAAACATCAAAAGAATCCCCGACAAAGAAGGCTGGGGCAACATGAAAATGCATGAGGCCGTGCGTGCCAGCTGCACTGCGCCGTCACTGTTCCAGACGCGCTACACCTATACCACACCCAACCCCGATACGCCCGATGTACGCGAACGCTATGTGTTTCTGGACGGCAATATTTTCGGGTCTTCCGCACCGCGTTATGCCTATTCGCGCGCCAAACAGGTCGCGCCGCCCGATGCGGAAATCGTCGTGGTGCATCTGGGCACGGGGTATAAGAAACTCAGCGCCTCGCCGGAGGAGTTCAACAAATGCTCGCCGATGACGCTGCTGAAAGAAACCGTCGGGCTGATGATTTACATGAATGAAGCCGCGGTGCTGGATGATCTGCGCGAGGAAATCGGCGAAAAGCTGATCAGTCTGAACGGGCTGATCAATGATTACGCGCCGGATATTGAACCCTCGATACGTCTGGACGATGCGTCGGAGAAAAATCTGGACGAGCTGTGCCGCTATGCCGAACGTATGCTTGAAGAGAAAAGCGGCGAAGTCGAACGGCTTTGCGATATTCTCAAAAACAAGGTCTATGTGGACGAATCCTATACGCAAAGCCGCGCCGCACTCGCCGGTCTGACCGATATACTCGCCGATACAAAAAATCCCAAAGATCTGAATATCGCCTATACGAAGGTCGTAAAATATTCCAGCGATATGGATGTCAAGGATGTGCCGGAGGAGGATCAAAAGATTTTCGACCTCGCGCGGACGCTGCGGGAAGACCATCTCTCGCAGCTTGACCGCATCGTCGATGTGTTGCGTGAAAAGAAAAGGCACCAGAATTCCGCCGGTACGAAATTCAAAAACGGTCTGCGTGCCGTGTTTATGCCGTGGACATTGTGGAAGAAAAAGGATAAATCTGAAACGGCGAATGACAATACGTCTGAGGACTCCGGACAGAAAAAACGGAGCGGAGGACCGAAGCCTTAAGATTAAGTCAAAACGACGACAGGGAGGGGTGAACCATGTCAGCACAGCAGCAATTTGATCTGATCGTCATCGGCGGCGGGCCGGGCGGCTATGTCGCGGCGATTCGCGCCTCACAGCTTGGCCTGAAAACCGCATTGATCGAGCGCGAGCATCTCGGCGGCATCTGTCTGAACTGGGGCTGTATCCCGACCAAAGCCCTGCTGCGCTCGGCAGAGGTGTATCACCTGATGCAACATGCGGAGGATTTCGGATTTTCCGTCGATAACATCACAATCAATTTCGAAAAAATTATCAAACGCTCGCGCGGTATCGCCGCGCAGCTCAGCGCCGGCATCAAACATCTGATGAAAAAAAACAAGGTCACTGTCTTTGACGGGCACGGCAAGCTGGCGGGCGGCGGCAAGGTTGCCGTGGAGGGCAAAGACAAAAAAACGCAAACCCTGTCCGGAAAACATATCATTCTGGCCACGGGTGCGCGGGCGCGCGTGCTGGAGGGCAAAGAGCCCGACGGCAAGCTGATCTGGGATTACAAAAACGCGATGGTGCCCGATGCGATGCCAAAATCGCTGCTGGTCGTCGGCTCGGGCGCGATCGGCATTGAATTTGCCAGTTTCTACCGCACGCTGGGGGTCGATGTCACGGTTGTCGAGGTTGTGGATCGTATTCTGCCCGCCGAAGATGCGGAAATTTCCGCACTGGCGCAAAAACAGTTTGAAAAACAGGGGATGAAGATTTTCACCTCCGCACAGATCGGCGATTTCAAAAAAGGCAAAGACAGCGTTACCGTGCCGTTCGAAGCGGGCGGAAAAAAACACGAGCTGACGGTTGACCGCGTTATTATGGCGGTCGGCATTGTCGGCAATGTTGAAAATCTCGGGCTGGAGAACACCAAAATCAAAATCGACCGCGCCCATGTCACCGTCAATGAATGGTCGGAAACGGGCGAGAAAGGCGTGTATGCCATCGGCGATCTTGCCGGCCCGCCCTGGCTGGCGCATAAGGCCAGTCACGAGGCGGTGATCTGTGTTGAGAAAATCGCCGGCATCAAGGATGTGCACCCTTTAAAAACCGGCCTGATTCCGGGCTGCACCTACGCAATGCCGCAAGTGGCCTCGGTCGGGCTGACGGAAGCGGCGGCAAAGGAAAAAGGCTATAAGGTCAAAATCGGCCGATTTCCGTTTATCGGCAACGGCAAGGCGATTGCGCTGGGTGATGCGGACGGGCTGGTCAAAACCGTGTTTGATGAAAAAACCGGCGAGCTGCTCGGCGCGCATATGATCGGCGCGGAAGTCACGGAGCTGATACAGGGATTCGGCATTGCCAAAACGCTGGAAACGACGGAGGCCGAATTGATGCATACCGTCTTCCCGCATCCGACCCTGTCGGAGATGATGCACGAATCCGTGCTGGACGCCTACGGCCGCGCCCTGCATTTCTAGACAGCCTTGTGATATTTCAGGATTTCACCAAAAAATGCTGCGCTGCAAACAGAGTTAATCTGTTGCCATGACGCAGCAAAGGATTTCTTTTTCAAGAAGTTCCGGCGTGTCGTCTTTGACGAGTCTCAGCTTCGGAATATCCGGCATCGCGCGCTCGAGCGTCTGCGCCGGCATATTGCCGACAACCAGTATGACATTTGCGGTGTTGAGTGCGTTGAGCTGTGTGTTCATTTGACTGACCTCGTTCCTTTAAAATAAAATGACTTTAATAATATAATCCGGCAAACTTAAATCCCTTAAATCAGCTGCACGGGGCAGATAAATAACTGTCTTTTTTCCCGTACATCTTCGCGTCTTTAAGGATGCGTTTTATTCTATACACAGAAGGTTAACAAAAGTTTTATAAATCTGTCAAATTTATTGCATTAATTGCCAATCTTTTGCATGAAAACGCAAGATTCCTTCCCATAACGGCATATTTGTCCGCTGTTTTTGCAATAGTGCAGCATTTTTTGCAGCGTCACCGTTTTAAAATTCTAGCGAATCGCTGCATATTTTCAACAGGGAAAAAAGAAAAAATGCTGCACTCTTTCCTCTTCTTCGCCGGCCTCCTCTCTTAACGGCTGCGATTCTGCGGCCAGTGCAGTCTTTTTTGTATTTTGCCCTGTCCGCGATTGTCATTGGCAACGGAGGCGAAAACCTGCTGCGGTTTTTTCTGCTGCTGCAGCTCCTCTGCCATGTCGTCAAGAATTTGCAAAGAGGTGCGCGGATCTTTTTCATCCTGCATCACCTCCAGCGCTTTTTTCAGATTAATGCCGATATAGGGGTTCTTCTCCTGCACGAGCTTATGCATGTGCTCTTTAAATCCCTGCCCGTCTTTGCCATAGACATTCATCATCCGCACCGTTTCGATATAATCAAACGCCTGCCGCATTTTTTCATTGCCGAAAAAAATCTCCGCATCGCATTTGGGCATATAGGAAAAGCCGCTGCGAACCAGATATTCATTCTCGCCGATCCGTGTCATTTCGTGCAGCTTCGTCTCGCTTGCCAGCGGCTGGGGCGGCGTTGTATTGCCGCCCTGTTGAAAGAGCAGATGCAGATAATCCTTGATGTAAACGTTGTTATAAGTCGTTGCCAGCCCGGCATTTTTGAAATAGGCCTCATGCGCCGCATCGCAGGCCTCATCCATCGCCTGATCTGTCGATTTCCCCGCGCGCTGCGCCTGTTTATAGGCGGCGGCAAAACTCTGCCCGACCGGGCGGTAACCCTCCAGCCCGTTAACCTCTTTTCCCTCCGGTGTTTTGAACGCATAGCAGCCGGCCATAAAATCGTTCCACGGCCGCGTAAAACCGTTCAGCTTCATCTCATACAAAACGCGCATCTGGCAGGTCACCGCCGCCGCTTCCAGACCGCGGCCGTGAATGATAAAGCCGCGCGCGTTGGTTGCGGGATGCTGCACCATCAGATTATAGGCGTGATGCTGTACGGCATGCATCAGCTCATGTGCAACGATTCCGACCTCTGCAGACAGCGTGTTGCCGCTGTTGCAGACGACCATTGCGCCGCCCACACCCATCCGTTTTTCCATCGCCTCTTCCATGAAAACCTGATCGGTGTCCCGCGCCCAGTCATACAGCCGCCGTCCCAGCGCACTGTAAGCCTGTATGATATTCAGCGCATGAAAGAGTTTCGGCGCGATTTTTTCAAAATGCGCCGGATGACCCAGACTGAGAGCACGACTGACATGCCCTGATGCAGAGGTGTTTTTTAACATCGCTCATCATATCATTTTACATATAAATATGTCAATGAATTTACATGTCAATAAAGAAAAGCTGTTTTTACGGACGGCGTCCCTTTGGGAGAATCTTCTTCGGTTTTGGCGGTGTGTTGCTGTTGGCGGCTTTGCGCAGATAATCTTTTGCGGCCTTCTCGTCAAAATCGATCTGCAACTGTATGGCATTGCCGATTCCGGCCATTTCATTCATCACTTCCAGCGGATATTTCCGGCCTGTTTTTTTCCACGATTCTTTGGCTATAGCACTTGCCACACTATCCGGATCCAGATCACGATAGGGGTTGTTATCCGCTTCAATCATTTTGCGCTGCCGCAAATAGGCGTAGTTCTTTTCACCGTAAACCAGCTGCAGCTTTACGGTTTCAACGTAATCAAAGGCCTGCCGCATCAATTTGTTTTCGCCGAACAGCTCCTGATCGGTCAGGGGAATATCCACCTGATCATGCAACAGATAGTCTCCGTTCGGGCGGCGCGTCATTTCGCGGACAGTATCTGTCTCTATATACGGGTTAACTTTACCTTTTCCGGAAAACATCAAAACAGACCGCAGATAATCTTTCAAATAGATATTGTTATAGGCATCGCGCAAGGGCTGCGATTTATGATAGGCGGCATGAACGGCAGAGGCTCCGTCTTTCAGTGATTCTTCCGTAGTCTTTCCTTCGCGCTGTGCCTGTTTGAAACCGCTCTCGAAAGATGTGCTTAAATCACGGTAGGCTGTCAGGGCGCGGACATCCTCGCCGCGGATGTTTTTTGTCCAGTAAATATTGTGCTGCATATCCTCCCAGGGCTGTGCGAAACCGTTCAGCTTCATTTCATACAAAACCTGCATCTGGCAGGCGACAGCGCCCGCCTCCATGCCGCGCCTGTGAATAATGCGGCTGCGCCCGTCCATGCCGCGCACATAGCTGTCATTCATATTATATTCCTGATACTGCACGGCGTGCATAATCTCGTGCGCCACGATTCCCGTGTTTAAAACAGCGCTGTTTCTTGTATTGCAGCTGACACTGGGCCCGCCGAGGCCGAGATAATCCATTTTCTCCGCAGCAAAACCGAGTTTGATCCCTTTCGCCCAATCGTACAATTCACGTCCCAATGCGCTGTGGTCGCGAATCATTTTCAGCGCCTTGTAAACTTCGGGCGCTTTCTTGGCCAGTTTTTTCATTTCGTGCAGCGTTGCGAACCGCCCTGATGACAACCGGAAATATTTTGCAAGATCAGACATGAAAAGAAGAATATCACTTTGCCAGTATTATGTCAATTAAATTACTCTGCCGGAATCAAAAAGGCGCGTCCTGTGAAGAAACGCGCCTTTCGTTATTCTGTTGTATTCATTCAATCAGCGGCCGCGTGCCGGACGGCGCAAACGCTGGCGCACCGTCAGCTGGTTGACCTGACTGACAACTTTCTGGAAGTCCACCTGACCGCGGTCGCGGTTCTGGACATTGTTCCACAAAATATGCATTTCGCGCAGCCGTCCTGCCCAAAGCTCGGGGGTGAAGGCTTTTTTCAGTTGGCGTTTTTCGATCAGCACATCCAGCACCGACACGCCGTTTTTGTTGGTTTTCAGAAAATCCTGCACCTGCAGCTTGTCGGAATCGGCGCGGACGATTTCCAGCGCCTTGTCAAACTGGCCGGCTTCGGCCGCGGCCATCAGTACGGAATTGCCCAGCGCGCCGCTTTCCTTGCGCAGATGCGCGGTTTTGATGTCGTCGTCCTTTTTCTGCAGCTTCTCGCGGATAATGTCCATATTGTCCCATGTATCGCGCAGGCCGAGCGGCAGAACCTTGCCCTGTTTGCCGTCATTGGCGACGATCGGCGTTGTCAGGCTTGCCGAGGTTGCATCCTCGTTCAGCGAGACGAAAGAGCGATAGGTCATATTTTCCACATCGGCGACAATCGTGTCGAAACTGCTGCGGCCGCTCAAAATTTTCTGTGCCGGGGGCAGGTTTTCCCACAGCCCGACCATCTCGTCAACCTGTCCGACCCAGAAACGCGGCTCGAAAACCTTGTGCAGCATTTTGTGCTGCGAGGCGCGCTCCAAAATGGACGGCTTGCGGCCGCGCTTGAAGGTCAACTCGTCCAGACCGAAACTTTGTCCCGTCTGTTGCAGCGAATCGACGATTTTATCGTAATACTGCCATGCGGCGGCATTGTGGAACATCGTATCGCCGTCCTTGTTGACGAACAGCAGATCTTCTTTTTTCAGCGGTACGCTGTTTTCGTAAAGCGTCTGCAAAAACGCCTCGAATGTGCCGCGTTTGGAGAACATATCGGGAATCTCTTTATAATCTACACCGATTTTCTTCAGCTCGTCCTCGCGCAGCGTGGCGTTTTTATCCAGCCCCAGCACTTCGCGCTTGAGTTTCAGCGGGATGCGTCCGTCTTCCTCTTTGGCCAGATCACCGCGCTTGTTCGGCGGGATGTAATACCAGAGATTTTCCATTTCCTCAAAACGGCCTTTCCAGACATCGGCGGTGAACAGCTTGTCCACCTTGTCATGGGTGACAACACTTTCCAAAAGCGGACGGCGGTAATAGGAGCCTTCCTGAACCGTCAGGAAATCATCGGCGGTGAACTGTTCGCCGTTTTCTTTAAGAATTTCGACGATATGGTGAAAATTGTCCCATGAACGGGCGGAGCCGAGGAAATATTCGCCGTTTTTATCCGTGCCGAGAAAATCGGCCTTGGTCAGCACTTCCCCTGCCTCTTTCATCTTTTTGTACAGCCCCATAATATCGGCACTGCGAAAAGCGTCCTGCTGATAATCGGCGGCCTGAGGGTGTTTGCACAATGTCGCAATCAATGCCTTTTTCAAGGAATTGTCGTTTTTTTTGTTCTCAGGCATCGCTTTGTTCCCCTTTATTTTCTTCTTTATAAATCACTTTTTCGACCGCATTTCTGCGACTGATCCGCATAAGTTGCGGCAAGGTTACACGTGCACCCTCGGGTATGAACACCGTTTCCGCCTTCGGATCGCGCAATGCCTCTTCAAACGCTTTCAGCGTTTCCACCACTCTGACATCCGGATCCTTTTCTATAATAGAAGTTTCCCATCCTTTGGCAACAAAATAAAGCCGTGATCCGTGCGGCAGTATTTCAACCGGGCATTCTTCCGTAATCTTCAGACGCGCCGCCTGACGGGCGACAATATCCATATCGGCTTCAGCACCGGATGCGGCGGACAAAGAAGGGGAGGCCGCAGGCGCGGCACCCCCCTCCCGATAACCGTCCGCTTTTCCGTTTTTCTCTTTTTTTCCGTTCTCCGTCACAGAAACTCCTTAAAATCGGCTTTTCCGTTACATCTGGCGCGGAGCCTGTTTGTTGGCCACAAGATATTTACCGAGATACGGCTCGTAAGACAGCAGGATGTCTTCCATGCTGGCCTTCTCGTTATGCTCGATAATCTTGCTTTCATCAACACCGACAGGGTCGTTGCGGAACAGCAGCGCCGATTTAACGTTGTTGCGCGTATCTTCGGACGCACCGCGCATAATATCGGCCAGCGCGTCGCGCAGCTGCGCTGCGGCGTTCTGGTCGTCGCGGTTGATGTGGCGTACGCCGACTTCGCGGAACAGTGTCGAGAGACGGTCGGATGCCGCACCGCCGACAACCAGCGTCTTTTTGCTGCTGTTGTTGACAATGATATGCACCGGAACCGCTTTCGCTTCGCCGTTTTCGTTGACGGATTTGACAACAACGGTCGTCGCACCGATTCCGGTATCGGAATCGTTTTCTGCGATTTTCACATCGTCATCCAGAATCACGTCACCCGTGAACGGTGTCACTGTGCGCGTTTCGTCTTCGATATCGCCGCCTGCGGCTTTGATCTCTTTGCGCAGCTCTTTCATATAGGTATCAACCTCGTCTGTCGGCTGGTTGAAGTCCTTGAGCTGTGCCGCTTCCTTTTTCAGCAGATCGAGAAGTTCTTTCTGCTTTTCCACAAGCGTGTCGTCATCGCCGAATACGCCGCCGGTCGGACCGGATACGCCATCCGTCTCATCCGTGGACGGTGCTGCCGCATTTTTAGCCGCTTTCAGCTCTTCGATATCGCTTTCAAGATCGATGCGCTTTTGGGCGTAGTTGCTCTTCATCAGCAGCAAGGCAAGATTGTTTTCCTTGTCCCAGACGGCTTTCAGGTTCTGATCGGCCGCTTTCGGGAAAGCCAGCGTCATCATAAACGCGTCATGATCGACCAACTCTTCCGTCACCGGCTCAAAGTCGCGGTTTTTCTCGTCGGCGACATCGATTTTTTCAGCCGTGACAAAGGGGTTGGAGGACAGGGTTTCCGGATCCGTATTCGGGATCAGGAAGACCGGCGCGTCCTCGCTCAGATGCGTTTTGACGCGTTCCAGCGTTTCCTTCATCTGTGCCACCGTGACAATCGCGTTGTCATCCGTGGCCTTGACCTCCGGATTGCTTTCGCGGACGTAATCAGCAAACATTTTCTGCGCCAGCTTGACCTGCTCGTTCAGATCGGTCGTGTCGAACAGATTGATGTTCAGCGCCGATTCCACCGATTTCGCCGAGCTGTGTGCGCCTTCCTGCAGATGCAGGTCTTTCAGGCCGCATTGTTTCATCAGCTCTTTCAGGTGCTTGTACAGACCCGGCTTGCCGGCACCGCCTGCGGTTTCGTAGAGTTTATCCGCAAGCAGATCGGTCAGGCGCGTACCGAAATTGCGCTCAATGCTTTCTTTCTGGCGCTTGATGCGTTTGGCCGGCTCTGCCGCCCATGATTTCGGGTTGAAATCGACATCATCGGACGGGTTGGCGCGCGACATTTTCGCACGGATCGGCATCGCATACTGGATGTGCTGGATGACCTTACGGAAGTCGATGCTGACCTCTTTCTGGTATTCCTCATCCACCTCGTCAACAAGGTTGCCGTCTTTGATCAGCGCCTTGTCGGGATCGGTCAGCTCGGCCCAGCCTTTATAGAATTTGGCCAGTTTTTCCGATGCCTCGATAACGTTTTTCCAGTTTTTCAGCAGCGATGTGTGAATCTGCGGAATATTCGCCTTCTGCTCTTCCGACAGACCGGCCTGCCGCCAGTACAGCAGCATTTCCGTAAACTGTTCGGGGTCTTTATCCGCCTTGTCTTTAAAGGTGCGGTACAGCGTCGAAACCGGCAGACCTGTCATGATCTGGCAGATTCTGTGCTGCCAGTCCATCAGCGAGGGTTTGGGAATCGTCACCGGCGTCAAACGCGAATAGACCGATTTGTTCAGCGAGCGGGTCGTGGTTCCGTCCTCGACCGCGTTACCGGTCATCACGATTCCCCAGCCCAGCTTGGTATCTTCACGGCGGAAGGTAAACTCGCTCGGGCCGCTGGTCTGATCCTTGTTCTTCAGCGGATTGACAACCGTGCATTCGTCAATTTCGCCGTTGGCAAATTGCAAAAACGTCTGCAGGGCGTTATCCGTGCCTTCTTTGGATTTGTTGTACTCGTCATAGGTCGAGAAATTGCCCTCGATAAAGTCGCGGATCGCCAGACCGTATTGCGAGTTCATGCCCAGCGCGTTGCCGCCGGCACTGTCCAGACCTTCCAGCTTGCTGACCTTGGTCAGAACCGCATAGGCTTTTTCGACATTTTCCGTGCCGGATTCTTTTAAGCCTTCCCAGTCGATGACCAGCTTGCCGTCTTCGGTTTCCTCGACATATTTTTCCGGCAGGCCGTTTTTCAAAAGCCCGTAGGACAAAGGTTCGATCGCACCGGCAGCAAGGCGTTTGTCGATCGCCTGCGGCAATGCATCCCCTTTACCGAAATCCAGAACCATTTCAAACAAAAGGTCGTTCATGTTCTTGCCGCCGCAGTCGAAAATTTCGACCGGACGTTCGGATTGCGCACGCCCGACCAGACCGCCGAGGAAGGATTTACCGGCACCCGGATCACCCTTCATAAAGTAAATGCGGTTTTTGCTCTCGGGTTTGAGCATCTCCAGAATATCTTTCTGCATCGGCATCATGCTGGGGGTAGGCATATCCCGGTACATCATGCCGATCACTTCTTCATATTTGCGTTCGGAGTAAAGGCGCAAAGGCTCT
The DNA here is from genome assembly GCA_007116755.1 of Alphaproteobacteria bacterium. GTDB lineage: Bacteria > Pseudomonadota > Alphaproteobacteria > Micavibrionales > CSBR16-224 > CSBR16-224. The sequence continues at coordinate 4,246 of SKHU01000007.1, read as the reverse complement.
TCATCATCCTTGACCGCACCAAGACGCTGTTCGATCGACTGGTGACCGTCCTCGTCCACGACGACCGTTCCCCACATCGGGTACGGGCGCGATGCCGTGCCAAGCGGCAGTTCCAGATTATCCAGATCCTCTGCTGTCAGATCCGCAATCTTCTTTTGCAACAATCCGGCCTTGTTATTGGCGTTATCTTTCTTGGTGCCTTTTCTGCTCATTTTGCCTACCTCTTTCTTCTTTTTATTAAACTCGTTTCACGTCTTTATTTTCCGTTTCTTTCCTCAATGCCCGCAGCGTCACCCGCCGGCGCTCCTGTCCCTAAAACCTTCGTCCGCCACCGTTTTTCTTCATATCATTGGCGGCTTTGCGCATATCGCGGCGCTTTTTCGTATTCGGCACTGCCGCAAAACTTCCGCATTTGCGGATTTTGTTCAACAGCAGCCCGACAATCGACATCGGTACGGCATCGCCTTTGTTTTCAATCACCGTGCCGATTTCCTCATGCGGCTTGCGCGCCTTGAAGTTGTCCGCCATTTGCTTCATCTGCGACCCGCCGCCACCGCGCGGTTTGATGATCGCGGTATCGACCGTCACCTTGTCGCAATATTTGAACAGCGATTCCAGATTCTTCCGCGATGCGGCGGCATCACCGATATCGCCGTCCGAAATAATCAGAATATGCGTAAAGCCGCTGAGCGTACCGGATTTCCCGCGCTGCTCGGCAATCGTATCGGCCGAACGCTTGATCGCCGGTGCCAGATCGGTTCCGCTATGCAGCCCCTGACGCATGGTTTGCATCACCTGACCGATCTGTTTGCGGTTATCGCCCGGCTTGATCTTGATCGGCGCTTTCGAATCGCCCCACATACCGACATAGACATTCATATTCATATCCTTGCCCGCTGCGGCCTCATAGAGAATCGCACCGGCCTGCAACGCGCTTTCCAGAGGGGAAGCCCCGCCGCCGCCGGCCATACCCATCGAGCCGGATCCGTCGATCATAATCAGAATATCGACTTCAGTCGGGATTTCGTGATCTTCATCAATGTGGAAACGCTTCAGATCTTCCTCCGACACGTCGCCGATCGCTTTTTTCAGCGTCAGATGTTTATGCGCGTCCATATTGAAACGATCCATCACCTCGCCGTCCTGAGGCAGAATCTCCATACTCGGCGATTTCTTTTTCTTTTTCTGCATCTGCAATTCCTGCACGCGCTTGAAAATCTTGCGCGTCTGCATAATCGGTCCGCGCAACTCCGCGACCCGCTTTTCGTATTGCGTCCAATCCTGCTTGGCCAGTTCGGAGAGAGATTTTCCGTCGCCGGTTCCGGCCTGATCCGAAGACTGGCTCGGATCGCCGCTTTGTCCCTGCTGGCTTTGCTGACCTTGCTGGCCGTCCTGACCGTCCTGTCCGTCCTGAGACTGGCCGTCCTGACCATCCTGTCCGTCCTGACCGTCACTGGCCTCGTCCTGCAATGCTTTTTCAAGCTGCTTTTGCAGATCATCGGCCGTCTGGCCGCCATCCTGACCCTGACCGTCCTGACCTTCGCCATCCTGGCCGTCCTGACCGTCCTGTGACTGGCCGTCCTGCCCGTCCTGACCGTCGGCATCCTGTCCGTCGCCGTCCTGTGACTGGCCTTCCTGTCCCGGATTTTCCGAGGCATCCTCCACGCCGGGCATATCGCCCGCGCCGTCAACGGGAACGGTGCTATCTTCATCCGTACCAAGCTTGCCTTCTTCCGATTCGCCGGATTGACCCTGCTGGCCGTCCTGACCGTCACCATCCTGCGGTTGCCCGTCCTGACCGTCACCGTCTTGCGGCTGGCCGTCCTGACCCTGCTGGTCGCTGTTCTGGCCGTCCTGTTGCTGGCCGTCCTGCGGTTGCCCGTCCTGACCTTGCTGATCGCCGCTTTGACCGTCCTGCGGCTGACCCTGTTGACCGTCCTGCGGCTGGCCTTGTTGGCCGTCTTGAGGCTGACCCTGCTGGCCGTCTTGAGGCTGACCCTGCTGGCCGTCTTGAGGCTGGCCTTGTTGACCATCCTGCGGTTGCCCGTCCTGCTGCTGGCCGTCCTGCGGTTGCGGCGGACCGTCCTGATTCTGCAGATGGTCGTTTTTGTTTTCGTCTTTATTCTGCTCGTTATTCTCCATTTGCTGTTCGACCTGCTCGGCCGTCTGCTCGAGAATTTTTTCGATCAGCTCTTCGGCATAGACATCCCAGATATGGGTGATGACCTGATTGCGCTTTTTATCGTTTTCACGGATTTTCCGCTCGATCACATCATCGCCGTACAGCCGCTCATGCTGTTTGGGCTGCAGATTCTCCAGCCCTTCATCATTGCGGCACAGATCCAAAAGCGCCTTGAAATCGGGATGCGTCACGCCGTCCTTGCTTTGCGTGCGTTTTTTCAGACTGTCCAGCGTCCGGATTTGTTGCGGATCAACACCGGCCTGTTTCCACGACGCATCGTTGTTTTCAAACAGGTCGTTATTCTGGAAGAAGCTGAGGCGCACCGTATGCACAAGGTTCAGGTAACGTGCGAGTTCTTCGGTCATGTTGCCGCCTTTTTTCGGTGGCGGCATGAAGCCGATTCCCTCTGCCGTCACGGCGGAGTTGTTCAGCGATACACCGAAATCCTGCATCCGCACCTGTCCGAGATTGTCGACATAGCGGTTGACGGTATTGCCTTCGGCGGCCTTGAACATCATATGCCTGAGCTGCCATTCGGCGCTCAGCAGGCGCAGCTGCTTGTATTCGTCTTTTGACAGTTCCGGCCCTTTTTTTGCCGCAGCCTTGCGCGACTTGACCAGAAGCGGCGCCATTTCCTTATAGACTTTCTGCATCCGCTCGGGATAGCTCCGCGACAGATAGGCATAACCGATCTCGCGCATCACATCGGCACGGGCATGTTCGAAACCGACGACCAGGCAGTGCATGAAGTCAATATTGATCTTGTTGCTGCTTTGCTCGTAACCGACGCCGCTGCCGGGCTTGCCCCATTTATAGGCGGTCTGGCGGTGGCGCAGCACTTCCTCGACATTCTGTGCATGTGACAGCAATTCCTGCGTGGCATAGCTGGTTTCCGTCAGCTGTTTCCACAGTGTCGATTTTTCCAGCCCCTGCCATTCGACAGGCGTATCCCATTCCTTCATCTGGTCGGGGTTCAGCGCCAGATAGGTCAGACCCGCGCCCCAGAGTACCTGCTTGGAGGGCGAATTGATTTTCGGGCGTTTCGGTGCCTTGCCCGATTGCAGACCGGCGAGCATATTCTGCGCCTCGTCCTTGAAATCGTCATTCTGTCCGGGAATACTGGCGATAAAATTCTTCAAATCCTCAAGAGAGAATTCGACATCGGGCGCGCCCGATTGCGCGGCACGGAATTTATTGGCCAGCAACACACGGTGTCCGGTCAAAGGCTCTTTCAGAATATTCTGGAGCTTTTTCCGTTCCTGATTGTGTTTTTTATCTGCCATATTCCGGCTCCTCTTAAACTTTTTCGAACGCCTTGTTTCTCTTATGTGTTTTTCGTTTTCCGGCGTTTTCTCTTATCATCCTCTTCATGCGGACTTTTAAAAAATTGCGAAGCGTCTTGCATTTTTTAAGAATCGGTTAAGGTTTTTCCCTTATCATTTCTTAAAATAGGCGGGAAAGACTAAACAAAAACCCTTTTCATAACAGGGGTTTACCGTGAGCGTTTCCTGCGCAGGGTCTTTGCGTTCGCTGTGCGATTCTGCAAAGAGACCGCGCGCATTGAGCGCTTTTCCGCTATGTCTAAAAGCAACAATATCGTATACGATTAAAAAACCCAACACAAGCAAAAAAAAGGGATATGTGAAAAAAATCGGGCTATTTTTAAAATAAACGGTTATTTCCGCACGGAAAACAAATGTGAAATTACAAAAACAACCTGCCTAGCGCAAATTTCATGCTAAACAGCACGGCGAGCGTTGCGATCGGAACGAAAAATACGGCCGCAATCCGTCGCGCCGCCTGCAGCTGTTTCTGCGCGGCCGCATCGCCGCTGCCGCCGCCCCCGTCAAGGCCGGAGGCCATATCGCCATCGGCATACCAGTGCGGCGCGATTCCCGACAGAACAGCGCCTGTGGCCGCCGCCATCACTGCTGCGAGCAATTGCAACCCGCTGGACAGAACGGCAATCGGGTTACGGGTGATGATCCCCGGCAGGCGGCCAGGCCGCGCGCCGCGCACCGCAAGAGAGGCGGGAATCAGCAAAAGCACCGTCAAAAACGCCGG
>SKHU01000245.1 GCA_007116755.1 Alphaproteobacteria bacterium | reverse complement strand
GCCGCTGTTGCCGTCTTGCGGCGGCATGTCGTTATTATCATTGTGGCGCGGGCGCGGGCTGTGCGGTGTCGGCGGGTGTGCGCCTTTCCAGTCCCGATCATGTTTGCGGGCATTGCCGTCGAAGTCACGGGCTAATTTTTTTTTATTGTCGAATTGCTTGAGGAAAGCATCGCATTTGTCCAGCCAGTCGTTGCGGATCTCGTCTTTTTCGACCCATATTTCATGCCGCGCATCGGGGTAGGTGATCTGGCGGCAGCGCGTCAGCATTTTCGCCGCGCGATCCTGCGCTGCGACATCAACAGTTTCATCCTGTCCGGCGGTGGCCATCAAAAGCGGTACATCAATGGCGCGCAGATAGGTTTCCTCGGTCAGAATGTCGATCGAGCGGAACGCCTCATGCACCCAGCGATAGCTGGGATCGCCTGTCTGCAGATGCGGGTTGTTTTTAAACAGCTCCTGGGTCAGGTTAAAACGGGTTTCGTCATGCGTGTGTTTATTGCCTTCAAACGTGCCCTCCTGCCAGTCTTTTCCGCCGGGGATGTATTTCTCTCCCTTGCTGCCCGATGTGGCGTGTTTGGCCAGCGTACGCGCGATATGGCGCGGCAATGCGCCGGTCTTTATATCGAACATCGGCGCCGTGATCATGGCGCCGTCGATTTTTCCGGGATGTTCTTTCAAATAACGCATCGCCAGATGTCCGCCCATCGAATGCGCCGCAAGCAAAAGCGGTTTTTCCTTGACCGGTTTGACGACCGTATCGATGAATTGTTTCAGGTCGCGCACCTGAGCGTCAAAGCCCTCGCTGTGGGATTTTTGCGGGTCGTTCGGCAGATAGCGTTCCGATCCACCCTGTCCGCGCCAGTCCATCACCCAGACCGCATAGCCGCGGTCGAGAAAATCATTCACTGTTTCGAAATATTTTTCCGCCGTTTCGCGAAAGCCGGGGAGAATCGTAATCGTGCCTTTGATATTTTTTTTGTCTTTCGGTTCGGCGCAGCCATAGCGAAGCTTCGCACCGTCATCATTCTGAAAGGTGCCCCATTGGAAACCGTCTGGTTTTTTCCAGCGTTCTTTCAAGGGTTTATATCTCCGTGTTTCCTATGTAACGCGCTCAGTATCTCATATCGGAAAACCCCTGCAAAGCAGAAAGTTTCGCTTTTTTCTATTCTTTTGTTTTAAAATAATAAAAAAATATTTTATGGGAAAGTCATTTTCCGCAATATTGAAATAATATTACATTTTGCGACGCGCACCGGAAGACGGTTTTTTCGGAGGGTTGCGGCGCTTTGCGGCGAACGCCTTTTGCCGGTCATCCAGAAAGCGGTCAATGCGGTCAAGCCATGCACCGCGAATATGCTGCCGTTCCGTCCACAGCCCGTGATACCCGTCTTTGATAACGGTCAATTCGGCGTTCGGCATCAGCTTTGCAGCGCGGCGGATGGCCTCATTATTGACCAGCGCGTCTTTTTCGCAAATGGCAAACAGCACCGGCGTTGTGATGGATTTCAGCACGTTTTCGTCGCGCAGCGCATCGGCGCGGCGGGTCATATTGCGAATCCACAGGAAAGTCGGATCGCCGAGTTTCAAGGCCGGATTTATATCCGCAAAATACTGGTGCAGACGCATTCTCACCGGCTCCTGTTTTTTTAAAACGGTGCGTTCTTTCTTGATGCGGCGGATGATATTTTTGCGACTCATGCGTTTATGGCCGAGTCCGAGTTTGCAGGCTGCCTCCATAAACACCCGCGACAACGCGCCCTTGACCGGCGGCATTTTTTTGATATCGACAAAAGGCGTGGCCAGCATCGCCCCGTCGAAATCGCCGGGATGTTCTTTTAAGTAATGCAGCGCCATCTGTCCGCCCATCGAATGGCTGGCGAGAAAGACCGGCGCATTGCGGTCGGGCTTGACGACATTATGCAGAAAATCGTGCAGATCGCGGATATTGTTGATCGGCCCGTCGGGGCTGGGAATGCGCGGATTGTCGTAATAGCGTTCCGACCCGCCCTGCCCCTGCCAGTCCATCATCCAGACGGCATAGCCGCGATCAAGAAAATCGTTGATGGTTTCAAAATAGGATTCGGTGAAATCGGCATAGCCTGTCGTCAGGATGACCGTGCCTTTTTTTGCGCCCTTCGGCTGCGCTGCGCCGTAGCGGATTTTCTTTCCGTCGCGATTGGCGAAATATTGCGGAAAGTCAAAATCATCCGGTTTTAAAAAACGCTTTGGCAGTGTCATCGGCGCAGCAGCTATCCGTTTTATTTTTTAATCAGAATTTTGCACTGTAACACCTCCGCCGCCGAAAAGCCAGATTCTAATCGGTTTTCAGCTCTTGCGGGGTGAGGGGCAGGGTCAGGGTGACGGTGGTGCCTTTGCCCGGTTCGCTTTCGATCCCGACGCTGCCGCCGTGCAATTCGACAATACGACGCACGATAGACAGCCCCAGCCCCGCACCGGAATTGCGGCGTTTGCTGAAACCGGCTTTTTCAAACGGGGAAAAGATTTTCTCCATATCCTCTTTGGCGATGCCGGTGCCGGTATCGGCAACGGTGATGGTCACCGTGCCGTGTTTCGGGCTTTTCTTTGCCGCAATTTCAATACGTCCGCCATCGGGGCTGAAGCTGATGGCGTTGCTGACCAGCTTCATCAGCACCTGTTTCAACCGCCGCCCGTCAGCAGTGATTTTGCCGATATTTTTCGGCGCTTTCGCGGTGATGTGTATATTGTGCTTGCGCCCCCATTCGGCGGCAAGGTCTTCAATATCCCGCATCAGCTGGTATACCGCAACCTCGCCTGTTGTCAGTTCCAGATAGCCGGCCTCGATTGTCGAAAGGTCAAGAATATCGTCAATCAGCTCGGCGAGCCGCTGTGCGGCGGCAATCATGCCTTGCGTATATTCCTGCTGGCGTTCGTTCAATGTGCCGAAATATTCCTGATTGAGAATTTCGGCAAAGCCGGTGATGGCGTTCAGCGGTGTGCGCAGCTGATAGGAGACATTGGCCAGAAAATCCAGCTTCATGCGTTCGGTTTCCTCCAGTGCGGCGTTTTTCTCGCGCAGCGCCTGTTCGACTTTCGCCTCGTCGGTTACATCAAGATAGCTGCAAAGAATATTGCCGTCGGGCAGCGGAATGACCGTATATTCCAATACGCTGCCGTCGGCGCGCGCAAAGCGGCCGCTGTGCGTTTCGCGTTTCAGCCCGTGGCCGGTCAGCAGCTCTTTCATTTTGCCCCATGCAGCGGGTGTGAAATGCGATGACAGTTTTTCCACAAGTTTTGTGATATGCGGCATATTGTCCAGCGCTTCGGGCGGCAGATCCCACAATTCGCCGAATTTCGGATTCCATAGCCGCAGACAGCCGTCGCCGCCGAAAACCGCAAGACCTTCATGCAGATTGTCCAGTGTTTCCTTTTGTACCGCGACCAGCGTATTATACGAGGTTTCCAGCTCCAGACGGCTGGTCACGTCTTCATAGGTGATGATCAGCCCGCCCATCGGACGCGGTACGGCAATCATGCGCAGCGCCGTACCGTCGGGCAGATATTGCATTTCCTCATAAGGTTCCAGCAGCGAGGTAAAGAAATCCAGCCATTGCTGCCTGTATTTCCTGAAATCGGCCTGTTCGGGCAATTTGCGGTTTTCGCGGAAACGGTCGAGAATTTCCGTTATTTTCGGTGCCGTATTCAGCCATTTTCCGTCCAGATCCCATAGCTGTTCATAGGCGGCGTTGTAAAATTGCAGCCGCATTTCGCCGTCAAAGACGGAGATGGCCGTGCGCAACTGTTCCAGAACGCCGTGATGCGTGGCGATATGGTGTTTCAGCTCTGCCTGCATATCTTCCAGCGCCGTGACATCGACGGCAAAACCGAGAATGCGGCCGGATTTTTTGGACAGCGGCATTTCCGTGATATTCACCAGATGCCGCCGCCCGTCGATCACCAGATGCCGCCGCTCTTCAAGCGCGTTTCCGGCCGTTGCGGCCTGTCGCGCCAGCGAGCGCGAGCCGCGCTCGCCTTTGCCGCTTTTTTTCTCGATCGCAACGCTCGGCAACTCTTTTTGTTCCGATGTGACAGATGCCAAAGATTCTCCGGCAATGGCGCAATAGCGCCGGTTGCACCATTCAATATTCAGCGCGCTGTCACGCAGCCAGACCGGAAACGGCATATTGTCGAGCATGTCATGCCAT
>SKHU01000130.1 GCA_007116755.1 Alphaproteobacteria bacterium | reverse complement strand
TCCATTCTTCATCCTCAATCGTGCGGATTTTCTGCCACAGCTTGACCGTATCCTCGCGCTGCGCTCTCTCGGGCGTGTAGGAATTGACATGGTGCCATGTGCCGTCCTGCAATGCGACGGTAAAAATATACATGATGCTGTGATCAAGCGTTTCGCGGCTGGCTTTCGGATCCATTTTCTGCGGGTCGCCTGAGCCCGTGCCGATGACGTAATGCGTGTGGTGGCTGGTATGAATCAGCACGTCTTCCACCGTGTCGAAATCCTCGATTTTCTCGCCCATCCGTGCGGCAAGGTCAATCAGCGCCTGACTTTGATATTCGGCGGAATGTTCTTTGGTATAGGTTTCGAGAATCGCGCGTTTGGCCTCGCCGGCTTCGGGCAGCGGCACCTGATACAGCGCCTCCGGCCCGTCCAGCATCCATGCGATCACGCTGTCCTCGCCCTCGTAAATGGGGGAGGGTGCGCCCTCGCCGCGCATGCAGCGATCCACGGCTTCAATCGCCAGTTTTCCGGCATGGGCGGGGGCAAAGGCTTTCCAGCTTGAAATCGCGCCTTTGCGCGACTGGCGCGTTGTGCAGCTGACATGCAGCGCCTGCTGGATGGATTGATAGATCAGCTCCGTATCCAGTTCCATCAGCGTGCCGATGCCTGCCGCCGCCGCCGGAGCGAGATGCGCGATATGGTCGATTTTATGTTTGTGCAGGCAGATGCCTTTCACCAGCGCGACATGCAGTTCATAAGATGTAGCCAGCCCGCGGAGCAGGCATTTTCCGCTGCGCAGCGTCTGCTGTGCGACGGCCAGCAGCGGCGGAATATTGTCGGCGGGGTGTGAGTAATCCGCCGCCAGAAACGTGTCATGGTAATCCAGCTCGCGCACGGCGGTGCCGTTCGCCCATGCCGCCCATTCGGCGCTGACACCGTGCCCGATCGGCAGGCCGAAAATATTGGCGCCGCCCTGACGCGCATGATCCAGCGCCTGCGTCCGCGCCGTAATGACGGGGCCGCGGTTCAAAGAGGCGGCGGCAACAGCAGCATTGTCGATAATGCGGTTGATAATCATTTCCGTCACATCGTCATCGACGGCAACGTCATCGGCGGCGACCTGCGCCATTTTCCACGCCAGCTGTTCCTGTTTGGGGAGTTGTTCGGCTTCTTTGTAGACACGTATGCTGTGAAGTTCCATAAAATAACCCTTCGCTTATTGTTTCATGCCGTTACTCTAACGTCACAGCAGAGAAAGGACAAGAATTTATCTGCGGGCAGGAGAGATGTGCGGTTCATTTTTTTCTTGCCTGTTCCAAGCTGCGCCTCGTACACTGACAGCAGACGGAACTGTAAAAAAAACAGGCGTATTTCCATGGCGATATTTATTTATATTACGATTTTTCTGACAATTCTGTTTTTGCGTTACCGCAAGGCCAGCGGCGGTGCGATGGTGGAAAAATTCGATGATGACGGCAATCTGATCTATGAGGGCCAGACGAAATGGGAAAGCGGACGCGGCACGGTCGACCTGGGTGTGGCGCTGACGCAAAGCACCTATTTCCGCATTCTGCGGCCGACTCCGATGCTGGAATTGCTGGCACGTTTGAATATCGCCGAAATGTTTTGCCCCGAATCCACGCGGGAAGGCGCGGGCGAGACCAAAAAAGACCTTGTTTTTATCAGTGACCATCCGCATGATTTCCGCGATCTCGTATTGTCGGAGGATGCCTATCATGCGTTGAGCGAGATTGTCGCCATTCCCGGTGTTGAGCGTATTTACGCCTTCGGCAAAAAAATCTGGGTGCAGATGAGCGATGTCAGCCAGGGGCGGTATGACAAGGAATTCCGCCCGAAAATTCTGGCCGGTCTGCAGGAACTCGGCCGTGCATTGGACGGAATTGCGAAAAAACGGAAGGAAGAGGGGCGCGTCTCGCATCTTGCGCTGCGGCTGTTGTTCTTCATGGCCGTGCATATGATGATTTTCTGCTTTATGCTGACGGCGGTGATGACGGTCGCCTTCGGCGATGCACTGCTGCTGGACAGGGGCGCATTTTTCCTGATGTCCTCTGTCGCGACGGTGGCGGTCATCGTTTTCTGGATGGCGTTGATGGCGCTGACGCTGAAACGGACAATGTGGCTGGTGGTCGGACTGGGAGATTTCCTGCTGATCGGTCTGGCCGGTTTTCTTATGGCCATACCGCTGATGCTGTATGAGGCGAATATCAAAATGCAGCAGGGCGAGGCGGAATACAGTCAGGTGAAACTGCTCGGCAAAACCTGCCATATCGCCTGTATGCCGGGCACCGGACGCCAGACGCATTTCTTTGATATGACCGATGAAACGGTTTGCCGCGCCGAAGAGGAACGCAGCGCCTATCTGAAGCAGTTGCAGGAGCTGGAGCCGAACTGCCGCCAGAATGCGGAAATCCGCTTTTATCTGGTTCTTGCCCATGAAGAAAGCGGCCATCAGTTTTCCGTCCCTGTGGCAGAGGATGTGCATGACGCGGCGAATGAAAATATGTCTTATGCTGCTCCCGTTTATCCGGGGGCGCTGCGGCATCCGTGGATCAGCACCGCACGTGTCAGAATCGAATCCGAGTAGACGGCGGTCAGCGGCGCGGCGCGGGAAAACGCGGTGTTTCGCCGCCGTGAGGACGGTTATAGGGATTCCCGTATATATTATTGCGCGGCGCGGCCTGCAGGAAATAATGCAGGCTGAAACCGCTTTCAAACGTTGTTGCCTGAAAAATATTCGGTTTGCCGGGGCGCTCCCCGATGCCGTAGAGATGCTGCGGCGATTGCGTCACAGAGGGTGTGCCGTAAATGCTTTCGTTCCGTATTCCTGAATGTCCCCCGAAACCGGGCTGCGGAGCACGGTAATAATTGCGGAAATATTCGCGTATGGCGCGCACATGCGCGGTGCCGTCATATACTGCATGGTCGTCATGCGCGGCCATGCTTTGGAAGACGCGCCCGTAGCGGCTGCGCGAAGCCGCATTCAGTGCATCGGGATAACCCGCCTCTTTCAACTCGTGCAGAATTTCCGCCGTCATCGCAAGACGCACGGCCAGACGGAAATGGTCTTCCGGACTGCGAGGGCGCAGATCATTCGGCATAGCGGAATAACCGCGAAAACTTAAATCCTCATTGACCAGACGGTCGGCCATCAGCAATACGGTTTGCGCAACATTGTTTTTTTGTGCGCGCTCGCCGGGTGTGACGGGATAACCGCTGCGGTCAAGGGTGACGGGAATATCATAGCCGGACAGACAGACGGCCTCGCCCTGTTCTTCCAGAAATGTCTGTGCTGTGGCGCTGGAGCGCAGTTGAAACAGTGCTTCATCCGCCGTTTCCTGCTGCATCTGTGTGATCGCGGAAGATGGGAGGCCGCCGCGCTGCGGTGCGCAGACCTCGTGGAACTGTGTGTGCAGGGAGGTGTTGTAATCATCGAAATGCAGATTTTGCGCACTTACTGCACCGGCTGAAGCCAGACCGATTCCCGCCGCCGATACGGACGCCAAAAGCGTTTTGCGAAACTGTTTTTTCAGCATATCAATTCAAGACCCCTGCCGCTACCGTCACGGAAAATATACATTACATAATACCATAAAGGCGCGAATGGCGCAAGCGGCTTGATTTTTTCTATGAGGGTCAAAACTCTTTTATAAAAAATATGATAAAATAATTACGGGAGTTAAATCTTGCCATAGCGGCCGGTTTTCAAAATACGCCGTTCAGGGGGAATGGTATGTCATCACCAAATTTTATATCGACGGGATTGTTTATGGTGGGAGTCACTTACGCGGTGCGGGGCGTTTACCATGTTTATAGATTCCGGAAGGAAAAAGAACATTGGCGTCTTGCCGCAGCGCGGGATTGTCTGATCGGTTTTGCGTTTTATGCTGCTATGCCAGTGCTGTTTCGTATGAATTTGCCGATCAGCGAAGAGTTGTTTTTTGGTACTTATATTGCGTTTTTGGCAGGAATTACGGTTTTCAACAAGGTTAAAAAAAGGCGGCTCTCCGAACATGTTGCCGCGCCGCTCTGGGGAATATTGGCGTTTGTGGTGCTGTTTTTGGTACTGTTTGTGGTGGCAGGAATATGGAGCCTATTTTAGAATATTTCGCCTAGGATAAACGGAGAGAAAAATGGCATCACCCAGTGTAACCGGATTGTTTATTTTTACCGTCGGTGTCGGTTATGGCATCAGGCTGGGTTATAATCTTTACAAAGCTCTGCAACATGAAAAACGTGAAAAT
>SKHU01000157.1 GCA_007116755.1 Alphaproteobacteria bacterium | reverse complement strand
TGCAAAGCGTGATTGAAGAGATACGCGAAAAAGCCGGACGCAGAAACCGCACGGCTTTCGCCGCACACCTGCATGCGATGCTGGAGGCGGCAGGGGCGGAGGACGGACGTTTTGTACAGATGCGCGAGCGCGTCCCCTATCTGACCTCCCGCGCGGCGCTAGAGGTCTATATTCTGCAACATGCGGGTATTCCCGCACGGCTGATGAACGGCATTTTTCTGGAAGAACGCGCCCGCAGCATGACGCCCGAAACATGGGCGGAGATTTTTGCCGACGGCGCATGGCGGATGTTCGATCCTGCAAGCGGCGCGCTGGAAATTCCCGAAGGACGGCTGGGCTGGTGGACGGGGCATGACAATATCTATGCGCTGGAAGGCGGACGGCAGCCGCTGCTGACCCTTTCGGTGAAAAAACATGTCGAAAACGCGCTGACCGAAGCCGTTTGGCGCGGCGATCCCGTGCGCGAGGCGCTGTATAAAATCTCGATTTTCAGCCTGCCTGTCGATGTACAGCTGATTTTTGCCGTGCTGCTGCTGGTGCCGGTCGGGGCACTGGTAATCTCAGTGTTGCGGCAGATGGTCGGGGTGCAGACTTTCGGTACGTTTATGCCGATTCTGGTTGCGCTGGCCTTTCGCGAAACCCAGCTGTTCTGGGGGATTGTCATGTTCGGCACGATCATCGCGCTCGGCCTTGTCTTCCGGCTTTATCTGAACCGGCTGCGGCTTTTGATGGTGCCGCGTCTGGGTGCGATTCTGACGCTGGCGGTGATGGCGATTTATATCCTCAGCCTTGGCATGTTCAATATGGATCTGCATGTCGGGCTGTCGGCGACGTTGTTCCCGATCGTCATTCTGGCAATGCTGATCGAAAGATTGTCGGTCACGCTGGAGGAATACGGTATGAAAGAGGCGATGTACGCCGCCGCAGGCAGCCTTTTCGCCGCGATTATCAGCTATTTCGTCATGATCAACGATTACGTTGTGCATCTGGTCGTGACTTTCCCTGAAGTTTTGCTGGCCGTGCTGGCCGTGCAGATCCTGATCGGGCGCTATAACGGCTATAAGCTGACGGAGTTTTACCGTTTCCGCCTGCTCAACGCGCCGCCCGTGCAGGACGGAAAACAGGGGAAAGGGTGATCGGCCATGTTCCTGAATTTCTCCTTGAAAAAACAGGGCGTGCTGGGCATGAACAGCCGCAATCTGGATTATATTTTTTCCGCCAATGACCGCCGCCTTTATACGCTGGTGGATGACAAGCTCAACACCAAAACACTGGCGGAGGAAAACGGCATCAAAATGCCGAAAACCTACGGCATCATCAGCTATCAGGACGAAATCAAAAAACTGGCGGAGATGCTGGAGGGGTATGAGGAATTTGTCGTCAAACCCGCCAAAGGCAGCGGCGGCGGCGGTATTCTGGTGGTGACGGGACGCACAAAAGAAAAATCAGGGGAAAAATTTCTGCGCGCAGGCGGGCAGGAAATCTCCCCCGCCGCCTTGCGCTATCATATCGGCAATATTCTCGGCGGGCTGTACGCGCTGGGCGGGGTGCGTGACCGTGCGATAATCGAACAGCGCGTGGACAATATTCCGCTGTTTCGCAGCCTGTCAGGTCAGGGTGTGCCGGATATCCGGCTGCTTGTCTATCGCGGCGTGCCAGTGATGGGGATGCTGCGCCTGCCGACGGTCAAATCGCGCGGACGCGCCAATCTGCATACGGGCGGTGTCGGCATCGGTTTTTGCCTGAAAACCGGCGTGACAACACAGGCGCTGTGGAAAAACCGCTATGTCACGCATCATCCCGATACGAGGCGGCAGCTTTCCGGCCTGAAAATTCCGCAATGGCGCGCCGTGATGGAGACAGCGGCCAAGGCCGGAGAAATGACGGGTCTGGGCTATCTCGGTGCGGATATTGTCATCGACCGCCGCCACGGGCCGATGCTGCTGGAGCTGAACGCCCGCCCCGGCATTGCCATCCAGACGGCCAACCGCACCGGTCTGAAACCACGGCTTGAAGCCGTTGACCGCGATCTGCATCTGCTGAAAACGGCAGAAGATAAAATCGCCTATGCCGCCGAAAACTTTGCGGCGGAATAACCGGCCCTCCCTGCCTCGGGGGTGTGACGGCAGTGGACGCGGCGATAATCGATAACAAAAAACCGAAAGAGGGGTTAGCGGCGGCTGTTCAGGACGGTGAGGAATTCTGCCAGCAATGCTTCGGCATCGGGTTTTTCGGCGTTGCGGGCAAATTCGGGGTGCCATTGTACGGCCAGCACGTAGTTTTCCGGATGTTTCCTGTCGTCAAGCCGGAACGCCTCGATAATGCCGTCCGTATCCGAAACCGCCTCGATAATCAAATCTTTCCCCGGCTCTTTCACCGCCTGATGATGCACGCTGTTGACGGTGGCTTTGTCCCGCCCGCCGTAAATCCGTGCCAGCACCGAATCCGGCATAATATCGATACCGTGTTTCAGCCCGTCATATTTATCGGCGCAGCGATGCACTGTGGCCGTGTCAAGCTGCGTCGGGATATCCTGATACAGCGTGCCGCCCTGCGCGACATTGATCAGCTGAAAGCCGCGGCAGATGCCCAGCACGGGTTTTTTCATCTCCAGCGCCGCTTTATAAAGGCCGATCTCGTAGGCATCGCGCGGCGCATCGCCTTCCCATTCGGGTTTCAGCGGCTCTTCCCCGTATGTGCGCGGGCAAAGATCCGCACCGCCGGAGAAAACAATGCCGTCCATCTCCGCAACAAAATCGCGCGTTTGCGCCGCGCCGGAAATATGCGGAATCAAAAAAGGCAGCGCGCCTGCGGCGGCGAAATAGTCGCACATGCCCTGTTCGATAAAGGCCAGCGTTTTTTTCGCATAGGCTGTGCGCCCGGGGTCGGGGTAAAAGAAATTGGCGGAAATACCGATACGCAACAGACGGGTCATTGTTATTTTTCCTCTTTATTGATTCCTGTCAGGCCGCAACCTGAACGGCGTTCAGATCACCGCTGTGTGCGGCGCGGAAAATCTCCGCATATTGCGCCGCCGTCAGCGGCAGGGGATTGCCGCCCGAAGACGGGTCTTGCAGTGCCATTGCGCCGATTTTCTCCGCCGCCCCGTCCGGAATGCCGATCTCGGCAAGGCTGTGCGGAATGCCGAGCGTTTCGCGCATCATCAAAACCCAGCCCAGCACGGCATCAAAATTTTCCTGCTCCAGATCAATGGCGCGGGAAAACTGCCGCATCTTTTCGGCGATCACATCGCGGTTGGCGACCATCACATAAGGCAGCAAAACCGCATTCAAAAGCCCGTGATGCTTGTCATACAAAGCGCCCAAAGGATGCGCCAGCGCATGGACGCCGCCCAGCCCTTTCTGAAACGCCGCCGCCCCCATCATCGAGGCGGCCAGCATATAGGCGCGGGCGCGCAGATCATCGCCATGCGCATAGGCATGCGGCAGATAGCGCGCGGCCAGACGCATCCCCTCCAGCGCAATGCCGTCGGCCTGCGGGTGGAATCCCGGGGCACAAAACGCCTCGAAACTGTGAATAAACGCATCCAGCCCCGTCGCCGCCGTCAGATGCGGCGGCAGGCCGAGCGTCAGCGCCGGATCGGCGATCACCAGCGCCGGCAGCATTTTCGGGTGAAAAATGATTTTTTTGGTTTCGGTCTCCGTACAGGTGATGACCGAAGCGCGGCCGACCTCCGACCCCGTCCCCGCCGTCGTCGGCACGGCAATCACGGGTGCCATGCCGCTTTCATCGACGCGCCGCCAGTTATCGCCCTCATCTTCAAAATCCCAGAGCGCGCGCGTCTGCCCCGCCATCAGTGCCACGGCTTTTCCGGCATCTAGCGCGCTGCCGCCGCCGAAAGCGATGACGCCGTCACAGCCGTTTTCTTTATAAAATGCCGTGCCGCCGGTGACATTTTCCCCCGTCGGATTGCCTTTAACACCGGAAAACAGCAGCGGCGCGATGCCGTCTGTTGCGGCAGCCTCCAGCGCCGTGCGGACGATATCCGATTCCGCCAGCCCCTCATCCGTGACCAGCAGCGGCTTTTTCATACCCAGCGCCGCGCAATGCCGCGCCAGCTCCGCAATCCGCCCCGCGCCGAAGACGATTTTTGTCGGATAATTCCAGTCCCCCGTCAGAAATGCGGCCATGTCCTGTGTCCTTGTTTGTTTTTTGGTTTTGCTTTTTTATTATAGTTATTTGAAAAAAATACTCTATCTCTCTTTGTCATTCCGGCGCGAGGATTTACTC
>SKHU01000204.1 GCA_007116755.1 Alphaproteobacteria bacterium | reverse complement strand
TCATCTGGATTCCGCTGGCGTATTTCTACTTTTTTGCATCATAAGATAATCGATAATATTTTCAATTTTTTCAATATCGTCCCCGATGATTTTTGCTTTGATGCGGCCGTTCTCTCCCAGAATATAGCTTTCGGGAAAACGCGTGGTATAAAAAATTTCCTGTGCGATATGTTTATCCGCATCCCATGCCCAATATGTGTTTTCAGGAACGGTCAGCTCGGGATTGCGGTTTTTAATGAGTTCCAGCAGGTCTTTCGCCTTTTCAAGATCTTCGTCAACTGTCACGGCCAGTAATACCAGGCCGTCGCCGCGGCTTTCGGCGATGCGCAGCAATTCTGGTATTTCCTTGATACAGGGCGGGCACCATGATGCCCAGAAATTGACCAGCACAATGCGGCCGTGGAATTCGGATAGGGTAAAGCTGTTGCCGTCGAAATCATGAAATGTGGCATCGGGCAGAGGAATATCTGTCAGTACAGGGGCAGGGGGCACCAGAGGTGTTCCCGGCATGCTGCTTGTGCGGTCATAGAATATTGCGGCGGCACCGATCAACAGAATAAGGGCGGCAATGATGATTTTCTGTTTCATGCGGCCTCCTGTTTTTTTCGGCTTTTGTCGCGGGAAAGCAGCAGAAAATAGGGCAGGCCGATTGTAATAATTTCTACCGTGCAGAACAGCGCCAGCGTCCATGCAACGGCATCGATAAATCCGTAGGAATGCAGCCCGACATTGAGAAGATTGACGCCAAACCACGACAGCGCGACGATGACGTTCAAAAATGCCATGCCTGCGGTAAAATCAATCGGGCGCAACTGTCCGGCAATCCTTCCGTGCAACAGCCACATCAGCCACAGCACGATCAGCAGCGCGCCGTTTTCTTTCGGATCCCAGCCCCAGAACCGCCCCCATGACTGATCGGCCCAGATGCCGCCCAGAATTGTGCCCGCCGTTGTGAACAGCAGCGCCAGAAGGGCGTTTTTATACAGCGGCGGAAACAGATCTTCAGCGTTTTTTGTCCGGCCGAAAACGCGCAGATACAGCATCAGATGCGCAATCAGCGCAGTCAGGATACAAAAAGCGTAACCCGCAGTGATGACCAGAACATGCGCCGCCAGCCAGAAATTCGTGTTCAAGACGGCGGCTAGTACTTCCATATCGTCCGGTCCACCAAGATTGCCGAGGCTAACCAGTCCCAAAAGTGCGCCAGAAAAAGCCGCCAGCAGCAATCCGTTATTGTCGCGGCGGCGGTATTCCATGACAAGTCCGGCCGCAACGCAGATCAGCCCGACAAACAGCACTGATTCATAAAGCGTGCTGACGGGGGGACGCATCAGAATGGCAACGCGCACGGCGATAGCGGAAAGGTGATAGAAAAAACCGACGGCAAGCGTAACAATCACGGCTTTGCGCAGAACATCCGCCTTTGCAAACAGCAGCACCGCAAGCAGCATGAAAAAAGCTGCGGCATAAAACAGGGCGCTTTTGCGCAGGGGATCGGTTCTGTTATAGGAGATTTCCAGCGCCAGACGGGCGGGTGAAACCGAATCTCGCGCTGTTTTAACAGCTAGATCATAAGCTCTTTTGGCGGCGCTTTCCCATGCGGCCGCATTTTCTGCGTGATAGGCTGCGGCAAGTTCACGCCAGACTTTTATCAGCGCTGCGGTTTGCGGCGACCCGTGTCCGCCCAGATGCGCCTCCCACGGGGAGACGAATAATCCGCTTTGATCCCATACGGATGGAACAACACGGAAAATACGGCTTTGCCGCCCCTCGATTTCGATCTGGTCCAGCGCGAAAGCCGTTTCGACTATGGCCATTTCTTCTGCCGTATATGTATCGACATCCGCGCCTTTTTGGCCATGCAGCGCGTGGACGGATTGCCGCAATGCTTCAAGCGCCGGAGCCGCATCCAGATAAACCGGAGGCGCACCGTCTTCCGGTATTTTGATACCGGT
Source organism: Alphaproteobacteria bacterium (assembly GCA_007116755.1). GTDB lineage: Bacteria > Pseudomonadota > Alphaproteobacteria > Micavibrionales > CSBR16-224 > CSBR16-224. Next base: position 2,310 of record SKHU01000204.1, on the reverse strand, counting down.
TGTTTCACGCAGATCGTCGGGGATGTCCAGCGCCAGAGGCAGGACGAGCGAGACGCCGCTGAGCAGCTGTTTAAAGCTGTGCGCGTTTTTCTGTAATGTCACCAGTTCGTTTTGTGTCGGTGTCCAGCGTTCCTGCGATGTCTGCACAATCGCGGCGATGGTATCGCGGTGACGCTCCAGACCGCGCGCGATCTCGCCATAGCTGTAAAGATGGCCTCGCCGCTTTTCCAGCGTCAGCATGACCTGTAATTCCGGATTGCGTACCAGAAAAATGCGGTCGCTTAAAGCGTCATAAGGGGAAAACAGGGTTTTGGCCAGCCACGCCGTTGCCGGTGTACCGTCTTTGAGCCGGTCGCGGCCGGAAAATATTTTCAGTTTGACGCGGGCAAAACTGTCCAGCGGCTTGATGCGCCCGCCGTGGAGTATCGGAATTTTGGCGAAATCGCTGAATTCCATCTGTATTTCCGCCCGTGTCTCCGCAGACGCGATTGCGGGGCGCGGCAGAACCAGAATAGCAGTTGCGGCACAGATCAACAGGGCAAGGTAAATACTAAAACGCACGGTCTTGCCCTCCGGATTTTTTGGTGCGGATGCGCAGTACGGCGTGGACAGCCATGCCAAGAGATAGAAAAAGTCCGGCGATATAGGGAAAGGCGCGCCCTGCGTTTTTGACAACGGCCAGTGTTGTGAATTCCTGTCCGTCATGCAGCGTGTAGCCCGACTGGTAAAACGTATAGCCCTTATAACGCAGCGGCGCATTCATTTCGATCCGCGTTTGCCATGAAACATCGCCGTCATACACGATCACATCGGAATGATAGCTTTGCGGCATTTGCGTGCCGGGATAGCTCGTGCGTACAACATCAACCAGTTCGATGAAAAACGGCAGCCCCGTCTGTATGCGCCGCATCAGAATTGTGTAGCTCTCTTCTCCGTCCGTGATTTGCGGCGGGTTTTGCAAAGGCTCAAAACTGATATGAATGCCGTCCTGCTCCTGATCCGCGCCCGTAATGCGCAGCATTGCGCCGGCAAGGTTTGTTTCCTCTGTTTTCTCAAGCGGGGCGGGGATAAGCCTGACCTGCTGCGCCAGCCCGTGACGGGGAATACTGTCGCCGGCTTCTTCCTCCTGCATCGCCATGGTGCAGTTGCGGCACAGATCAAGAATTTCGACGGCAAAGGGCAGGGTATCGTCGTGAATCTTTTTCCCCGGATATAAATCGTCGTAAGAGATGGCATAAACCGGATTTTCGTTTTTCAGTACGGTAAATTCACGCAGATAATAATCGTTGACCGCGGCTGCGCGTTCGCCTTCTGCAAGGCTGATATAGCCCTCATCACTGAAAAATGCGGTCAGCATCATGCCAAGAAATAGAAACGCTGCGCCGAAATGCGTGATGATGATGCCTGCGTTTTGCGGTGTCCACGGGCTTTTAAAAAACAGCTTGAACAAAAGATTGACCAGAATAATGCCCAGCACAACCGGCACGCCGGGCAGGGGCACAATGCCGCCGACCCAAAAGAAAGGCGCTGTCAGATATTGTTGTGTGGCTGCGTAAAGACCCAGATGTTTTTGCGCCAGCGTTCCGGCGATCAGCAAAATCATCAGCCAGGGCAGGGCATAGAACAGGATAACGGGCTGTGAAAACAGCCGGACGGTTTTCTGCACATAGCCGCGCGCGCTCATTTTTTACTCCGCCTTGATACGGTTTTTTCTTCTTTGCGTTACGCCTGTATAGCGCAGATCCGCCGCCGTTTCAATTTTATTCAGGCAAAGTATTCGGCAATTCCGCGTCCCAGATAGACAAGGGCAATCACGATGATCAGCCCGTGCGACCAGCGGCGGAACTGGGCATCCGTCATACGGTGCAGAACAAAACTTGAAAGGGTTGTTCCCGTTACGGCAGCGATAAAGGCCAGAAAATATACTTCTGCCGGAAGCTCTTCATTCAGCGCGACGATTGCCCCGAAGTAAAAGATTTTGGCAATATGCCCCAGCCCTTGTGTGACGGCTTTGGTGGCGATGATCTGGTGGCGGTTTAATTCCGTTTTGACAAAATACAGGTCAACGATCGGGCCGCTGACACCGCAAAGCAGTTGCAGTGTTGTGAAAACACATCCGGCTGAAAAAGCATGTTTGGGTTTTTCAATATTCAGGGAGATATTTTTCGGCAGCAGATATTGCAGAAACGGCATTATTCCCAGAAAAATGAACAGCAGCGCCTTATTGACAACCAGCCCCAAAATCATAAAGACGACCAGCGCCAGCAGCAGCCCCGGCACATAGAATTGAATGATCCGCCACTGAATATG
>SKHU01000003.1 GCA_007116755.1 Alphaproteobacteria bacterium | reverse complement strand
CCCTCGTAATAGTGTATGATATGCACGACAGCCATACAGGATGAAAACAGCGAAAACGGCAAAGCCACAATGCCGATACAAATGACGCTCCAGAAAAACAGAGACAGTTCCATTGCCGCTGTCGCACTCTCATCATCCTCCACGATGATGCGTCGCCAGTATTCCGTCAGTTCAGGATGCGCGAAAACCGCAAGGAACATGTAAATTCCCACAGCAGCCGTTACCCATTGCAATACGGCAAAAACAATCAGCTCTTTTTCTTCAGCCATCAGTTGCCAGCTATAAAGAATATAGCCGAAGAAACGAAAAAACGAAGAAACTCCCCCCGGCCTTTTCCGCAACAGGCCATCTGTGCGGCGGGACACTTCACTATGTACGGATCTGTAATTTTTTATATCCGAAAGCAAGGATGCCATAATTTACACCTGTATAATTATAATTTTCAATGCTTTTACAGAGCCCGGCGCACTCCGCAATAGCTGCCGTTGCAACCAATCCATGAACAAAAGCGCGTTCCGCCCCAATCCAATTACAGTAATCGCGTTATATTTTCAATAACAAAAAAACCGCACCTATGGTCACGCAGATGCATTCCTGTCGGCCAATATAAAGGGTTTTATTAAAAGAAAATAAGATAGGCAATCCAGCCCAAAACACCAAGCCAGAATAATCCGGCAAAGATCACGGAAAAGAAGATACGCAATACAATCGCAACGACAACCGGAATTCCGAAGCCCAGCCAGTTGTACCATACCGGATAGTCTTCAATCTGTTCTCCCAACCCCAGCCATTCTCCGAGCTCTGCTGCCAGAATCCAGCCACCGATCATAATCGCCAGATAAGGCAGCATGCGCACAAGATGCTCGCCCAGCTTTTGGTCCTGCTCCGCTACTGCTGCATTTCTTGCAACGTCATGTTCCGGATACAATAGACGACGACGGTGCGATAACCCCTCAGCCGCGCCAATTTTGGAATGATCGGCCATTCCAGTGTTCAGTGCTTTGTTATACTCCTCTGTCGACATATTCTACCTTCTTGTTTAGCTCCGGATACAATATTTTTTACTATCTTTATATTGTACACTTTATTTTGTATTACGTCATATATTTTGGCTATGCTACACGCGACATATCGACCAAAAAATCCTCCACAGCCCTGTTTTTTCTGAAGGGAATAGAGTATGTTCTTGTTATGGTGTCGGCCACCGCCGATTGAAAATGAAAACAGGGAGCATAAAATTATGACACTCTTCCACCGCCTTGCCGCAGTATTTTTGATTGCTTTTCTGGTCGCACCGCTTTCCGGTTGCGTCACGACAAGCGGCAATGCCGATGACCAGCGCAAGGCCATCAACCAGATGCGCAATGACGTGTTGACGGATCTTTACCGCTTTCACCCCGCGGCGCGCAGCATGGTCGAGGGTTCCCCGGGTTATGCCGTCTTCAGCAACGTCAATGTCAATATAATACTGGCCAGTTTTGCCGGCGGCCGCGGTGTTGTCCGCGACAACCATTCGGGACGCGATACCTATATGCGCATGGGCGAAGCCGGAATCGGGCTGGGGCTTGGTGTCAAGGATTTCCGTGCCGTCTTCGTATTTCATGACCGCCGCACGATGGAGCGCTTTATCACATCCGGATGGGAATTCGGCATGCATGCCGACGCAGCCGCAAAAGCCGGTGATCGCGGAGGCGCATTCGGCGGCGAAATCCTGCTCGACAATATGACGATCTATCAATTGACGGAAACAGGGCTGGCGTTGCAGGCTACGCTGAAAGGCACGAAATACTGGCGCGATCCGAATCTGAACTGATGCGGAACATAAAAAAATCCGTTTTGCCTATGGTCAAAATCATATTATTATGTTAATGTTCCTGTCGGTAAATCCGGACAGATCGAATCGTATATAGTATGTGTTGGACATGATAAAGCACCCCAAAGAATATTACCGCCAGGCTTCAGGCTGGATGCGCGAAACCGCAAATGATATTGCGGAACGAAGCAAAAGAATGATCCACGGCAATTGCGACTGGTCAATTTCCATGCCGCTGGCAATTCTGGGACGCGCCGTCGGCCTTGCTCTTGCCGGTATTCTGATTGCTGCAGGTCTGTTTGTTTACGGCTTGGTCGTGTTTCAGGCGGCAAAATTCGGTACGCATGTCATCGGCCTTGTTGCCGATGTCATCAACAGCAAGCGTAAGGCCGAGTGGACAAACCGCAGCGGCCAGCATATCCGCTCCACGGTTTTGCAAAAAAAGGTTTTGCAACGCGCCGAACGCCGAATCGCCAAAACATTTAATAGCACCGCCCTGCCCTGCCCCTCGGAAACAGTACATAAAATTGAGGCGCAATACGAAAAAACAGCACAAAAAGTAAAAATTATTGATAGAGAAGGACAGGAAAAAACACAGGAAGTTTTTCATTTTTCACGTGAAGAAATTCCCCCTGGCCGTTTTGATCATTTACAAAAATATATTCCTGATACGCGCGCCCTTCTCACCCTTAAAAAACGCTCCGGCAAGCAGGTAAAGCAGACAACACCTTAAAGCCGTTTTTCGTTAACTTTTTTGTAACTCCCTTTCGCTAACCTGCTCTTAACAGCCACAGAACGAATGCAGGATAAGAGGAGCAGACAATGCGTCTTTCAGAGCAGAATACGACTTTCACAGATTTGCAAAATCGCAACCGCGAGGCAGCCGACAGATTGTCCATGCGTCTTGTCGCGGAAAGCCCTGCTTCCCCCTCTTCTACGGAAGCACCGGTTTCATCGACAATTATGCAGGCGGTCAAATCCGGCAATGTCGATGCGCTCCGCAAATTTCATATGCAGGGGCTGGATATCAATATTGATCAGGGGGAATTGATGGCGACGGCAGCAGAAAGCGGCCATCTTGATCTGCTCCGTGCCATGTGTGAAGAAATGGGCGGCATCCTGACCGGAAGCAAATGCGATTATCCTTTTTTCCGCAAAGGCTTGCAGATGAATTTGCAGCTTTATCTGGATCAAAGGCTGCGTTTTGAAACGCACAACAATATCCGGCGCAAACCGCAGAAACCTCAAGGAAAACTCTCTATTTTCCGCATTTCCGATGCAAAGATACATTAGGGTCAAAACTCATTAATTTCGTCCATTCCGTGGCCACAGGAAAAGATAAGGAGCAAGGATTTTGAGCGCAGGACATGCCGTAGCATATTCAAGCGAAAAAGACGCCGCTGATTTCTTTTCCTGTGGCCACCCGAAGGGCGCTGCCATATTTTTGCGCCTGAATGCGAAACCCGCTTGGACGTAGCCCCGCTACGTCCGGCGCGTCTTTCGCGTCCATTCGCGAAAAATCTGACGCGCGGAATGGACGAAATTAATGAGTTTTGACCCTAATTAAGCAATTAAGCGGCGGTTTGTTGCAACCGTCACCGCATCGGCAGATGGAAGTGAATATCAATATCGCCGGAAAAATGGCTGAAATAAAGCGAGCGCGTCTGTTCATTCCAGTCGAACGGTTTCAATGTAAACGGATTTTTTAACTCCTCCGGCGCAGCGGCGATATACTCCGACGCATTTTCCGGTGTCACACCGTCTTTGAGCATCGCAACCCCGAGAACGGCCATACGCCAGCGTGCCGCCAGCGTATGTATGCCCAAAATCATTTCCTCCCCGCGCAAAACACCGTTATAGAGAAGATAATGCAGACTGTTGATGAACAGATTGCCGGGATCAAGTACGGCTCTTTCGATCAATTCCCGTGTTGTAAGCTCGCGCAAACTGCAGGCGCGATAGCGTTCCGGCAGAATATCCGCCGGCGTTCTGCCCAGAACCAGTCCCGGCTTCAGACATTCATACATTTTATTGCGAACGGTACCGTTTGCACCGGGCGTAGAGAGCAGCAACGGCTCGGTCAGTGCCCAGTCATCGGCCAGCAGCCTGTCGGCATGAAGCGGCGGCCTGTCCCGATCCAGCAGCAGAAGTTCTGCAATATCATCATAACGCGCAACGACGGCTTCAGGCGCGTAATAAACAATTTCCTCAAAAGCCGTGAAATGGATTTGCGCCATAATCATATAGCTGGATTTATCCTGAACCGAACCGCGAGATTCCAGCATATTGCGGTAAAGCCGCATATAGCGGATCCATTCCTCTACGGCATTCTCCGTCTGCCCCTGTGCGGCAATGTAAACCAGATGCGCCGCCTTCATACGTGCCAGACGCTGCGCCGTATTTCTTGGAAAGCGCGCACCGGTCAATTCGGGCGGAACGGAAAAATTCCGGTAT
>SKHU01000217.1 GCA_007116755.1 Alphaproteobacteria bacterium | reverse complement strand
GAAATGAAGGCTTTGCTGGAAAAAGAAATTGAAGACGGCAAAAAAAAATTCAGCTATGCCGTTTCAAGAAAAAAAGTGCGGTTCCAACCCGAAGCCGTCGAAAGCCAGAAAAAGCAGCGCATAGGGGTTGTCCGCTATATTTTTCGGGCGCGGATTCTGGCGATTTTGACAGTGCCGGTGATTTACAGTCTTTTGATTCCGATGGTTTTGCTGGATTTGCTGGCAACGCTGTACCAGCGCCTGTGTTTTCCGGTTTACGGCATTCCGCGCGTAAAACGTTCGGATCACGTGATTATCGACCGGCAATATCTGGCCTATCTTAATCTGATAGAAAAGATCAATTGTGTCTATTGCGGTTATGGCAACGGTGTTCTGGCTTATGTCGGCGAGATTGCCGCGCGCACCGAATATTTCTGGTGTCCGGTCAAACATGCGAAAGTGCCGAAAAAACCGCATGAGTTTTATCACGATTTTCTTGAATACGGTGATGCGGAAAACTATCCCGAAGGGTTGCAGAATATGCGCGAGAAATGCCGTGCCTGCAAAGAGACGGGAGAGGATGTCTGCAAGAAATAGCGCAAAGTCACGGTTTTACGCTCTGGATTGTCATTGCGAGCGACCAACGGGAGCGCGGCAATCCACTTTGGTTGCTCTGGATCGCCACGGCCGCTTTGCGGCCTCGCGATGACAGTAAACAAGATACGCTATAGCCCTTTAAATAAAGTGTCCTTCCCGCGTATGCGGGAATCTTGTGAGGCGGGTTATAAGATGGGCGGCATATTCCTTATTCAAGTCGCTATAAAGCGTGCTAGCGCCGGAAAAGTTGTTTCTTGACGGTATTTCCGCCTGCGCCGGCCGCTTTTTCGGCTTCGCGCTTTTGTGTCCTGTAGTTTTCCAGCAGTTTTTCGGCTTCTTTCAGCTTGTCCTTATCGGCAAATTCCTCAAAGCTTTGCAATGTCGGTGCGCTGGGCGCATCCTTGCCGGGAATCGCCATGGTTGTCGCCGTCTGATAGGCGGAAAAATTAAATACAGTGGTCAGCGTCGGCTTGTCCGGCGTTTCTCCGGCCGTATAGGCAACGGTGAAATCGTCAATGATTGACCAGCCGCCTTTATCGCGCAGTTTCAGCGCCAAAAGCCCGTATTTTTCATCACGCAGCACAGCGTGTTCGACCGCCTTGTCCAGATCGGCTCCGGCAGAGATCAGCGTTTGAAACACTTTAAGATGTCCGCCTGCGGCAGCACGGCGCAGCGGCTCTTCATCTTTGGCATGCGGGTCGGCTTTGCCTTTTTCCAGAAGCAGTTTGACGGTCTCCGCATGGCCTTTGGCGGCCGCCCAGCACAGCGCATAATCATCCTGTACGCGGGGGTCGGCTCCGGCCTCGATCAGACGCGCGGCGATGTCCGTATGGCCTTCGATGGCAGCATAGCGAATCGCAAAATCGTCACCGGTGCGGTGATCCGCGCCGTGTTTTAGAAGAAGATCAACCATTTCAAGCTGATTTTCCAAAACGGCAATATGCAGCGGGTTGCCCTCCATCACCTCGACATCCGCGCCGGCCTCGATCAGGATTTTTGCAATCTCCGTCCGGCCGTGTTTGGCGGCAGTCGGCAGTGTCCAGTCAATCGCGTCTTTCCACAAACGCCCGCCCGAGCCCTGCTGTTTTTTCTTTTTGCCTTTTTGCGGCTTTTGATGCTTCAGATAGCATTCATCGACCATAATCCGCACATTTTCGGTATGGCCGCGCTCGGTATTCTCCCGCAGCGCTTTCATCAGTGCCAGCCCGTCAGCTTCGCGGAGCAGCTTTCTGTAGGCGGCTTCCTTCTGTTTGGGTGTGAGTTCTTTCGGTTTCTTTGCCGGTGTTTTCTTGTCGGCAGGCGGCTTTTTTGCCGCCGGTTTTTTGACGGTTTTCTTTTTGTCTTCCGGCTTTTTTGTGTCTTTACGCGGCTTTTTCGCAGTCATCTTATTCCCCTTGAAATCCAAATGCAGTTTTTAAAATCTAAAATGATGTGTTTCCGCCCTATTTTTATAAGCAAAATTCATAATCAAGTCAATGCGCGGCGCGGCGTTTTTTGCTGCGTTGCAGCGCAACAGGCGCAGATATGCATAAAAAAACCCGCTTTTCCGGTGAAGAAAAGCGGGTTTTTAATATATTCTGCGGGCGCAGGCTTATTTTGCCAGCGCCTCGGAAGCCTGTTTGGCCAGAGCCGCAAAACCTTCCGGATCATGGACCGCGATATCGGCCAGAACCTTGCGATCCAGCTCGATTTCGGCTTTTTTCAGACCGTTTATAAAACGGGAATAGCTTAAATCGTGCAGACGTGCGGCCGCATTGATGCGCTGAATCCACAGGCTGCGGAAGTTGCGCTTGCGCGTACGTCTGTCGCGATAGGCATATTGCAGCGCCTTTTCCACGCGCTGGACGGCAATGCGGAAGCAGTTCTTGCTGCGGCCGCGATAACCTTTGGCCATTTTAATAACTTTTTTATGGCGCGCATGCGCCGTTGTTCCACCTTTTACGCGTGCCATATCAAGCGACCTCCTGCTTTTTGATGTTCAGTTTTTTGCGTTTGCGTGCGTAAGGCATAAAATTGCGCAACACAATACGCGCATCGGGGTCACACAAAAATTTCGTGTTCCGCGCCTGACGCTTCATCTTTTTGGATTTGTTTTGCAGCATGTGGCGCTTATAGGCGCTACTGGCTTTGACTTTTCCGCGTGATGTCACGGAAAAGCGCCGCTTGGCACTTGATTTCGTTTTCAGTTTTGGCATTTTCAACTCCTTAAAAATATTCGGGTTTTTTCTCCACTGCGCAAGGCATGCCATTCGCCCGGCAATGTATTTTCTGCGCCGTTTTTTAAACGCAGAAAAGATCAGGCCTGATTTTTAAGACCGAATCGGAAAAATGTCAAGAAAAGAATCGCCCTTGCGGCGGAAAACCGCAGAAAACGGGGGAAACACAGACTCCCGTTTTCTAACCTTACATCTGGCTGATAACGTCGTCCAGATTGGGCTGCAGCGGGAAGGCCGGTGCCTCTTTGAAAGTCGGGAAGGCCAGGCTGCCCGGATAAAGATCCTGCATGTCATCGTATAAGTCTTGAATGATCGCCGCATTGTTCGGCTCGGTCAGTTTGACATCAAACATGTCCGGCATACCGGCAATACCGCCGCCGACCACGTGCTGGATCATATCCCATTCGGAAAGGAATCCCAGTGTCATATCACCTGTAATCCGCGGCCCCTGTCCGATAACATAGTCGTTCCAGATTTCGCCCATGTTCGGGCAGTCGAAGTTGAAACCGAACAAATCATTCAGAAAACCGCTCAAAAGCCCGTTGATCAAATCCCCCCAACCTCCGGCACCAAGCCATGCGGTAATCTGATCCTGCATCCAGCCGACCATGGCCGTAATCGCCCATTCAATCAGTGCGTCCAAAAAGTTGGACAGCAATTCTTCCAGCGTATCGGTGATGACATAATCAAAGTTTTCCAGCAGCGTCGTGCCGCGAAACCCGTCATCCGGCCCGCCGTCCTGCCAGACATCAATCCCCAATGTGCTGGCCAGCAGGTTCAGACCGATACTGATGATAGAGTCAAATGTCGGAAACCCGCCACCGCCCGGAAGTCCCGGCGGTGTGGTATCCGAAAAAATGCTACCGGCTCGCGCCGAGGCAACCATCTGCTGATCAAAACAGGTCAGCGCCAGAGTTGTGTCACTTTGCGGCGTGACTTCATGGGAGCGCGCATCCGCCCGGATACGCTGGGCATTGCCATGATTGTTCTGCAGGCGGTGGATATTCTCGTCACAACGGGGGTCGCGTTCCAGCTGTGCCTGTGCCGGTGTGGCTGTTGCGGCGACAGCTGTAAAGGACAGTGCCGCAAACACAGCGATGAATAAAAAGCGCATAGACTTCAATTTGATGTTATATATTTTCTTCATCTCACTTTTATCCGCCTTTTTTTAATAAAGAACGCAAACCCGCTTCCGGTATATCTAGCAAACCGGCAACGTACAGGTGCAACCGGCCGGGCACGTATTTTCATTTGCCAGACATTGGGCATCGCACAGCGTTCTGGCCTCTCTGAAATTGGGCATTGGTGTAACCGGTGTCGAAATTTGGGTCAGCAATGCAGCCGCGGCAGCGGCCACGGCCGTCAGATTGTCCTCAATCGCCTCCGAAGATCCGACTGCGCCGCCCGTGGCGATATTCAGAATCTGCTGCAGTGTCATAAATTCGGCATCGGCTTCGATACCGCGCAGACGTATATCTTCCCATT